>DEUP01000014.1 GCA_002362625.1 Clostridiales bacterium UBA3259 | reverse complement strand
GCGCATAACTCTTGACATTACCAATCTAGAAAATGACATTCCTTATGCGGACTTGCAGGACTTGTAATACCCAAAGCAGGACGTACAATCAACCCGCTTACCTAAAAATCTGGTGAGCGGGTTGATATGTATTAGATTCTTTTCACGGGTGCGGAAATTACTTTCTGAATTAGCTCGTCCACACAATCCGCAAAACGTCCCTCTCTGATTAATCGGTTTTTCATTTGGACAAGACTTTGTAGAAGAACCCTGAAATCTGATTGCGACAGATAAAGATAGTATTTCTTCTGAAACATCGCGCATTCCCCTTTTTCTCATGATTTCATTACAATACTTGGGCTTTGATGATATGATACTGTAACCCAGTAATAGGTGTTGGTGGCTCTTTTGCGGTACTTCATGTTGCCTGTATTGGTGAAGCGGTTCAGCTTCTGCGGGAAAAGCTGAACCAGAAGAATGTATACTATATGAACCCCGCGTTTGATATGTAACAGACGATTCCCTCTATGATGTCCCCATGACAAAAGCCAGGAAGGCATGGGGATGTGGGGATATCCGTAAAATAATTCTAAGGAAACTCTAAATAAATGTCCATGCGCATTTGGCACGCCACGATGCTGGGAAGCATGGAAGAGAGCATGGACATTTATCATGCACCAGCGACCCCGCCAAGAGGCTAGGCACTGGCATTTGTTTGGCGGCATGGAGCCAAGTTAAAAAGGCCCTAAACTAAAGTTGTGCTTTGCGCAGACCCTGGAAGAACGCCGGAGGGCAAAAATCCTCCGGCGTTTTCTGTTATGCAAAAATTCGGCAATGAATATCCTTTCCGGTTTTGGCTGTTTTTTACCGGATGGTTCCGTTTTTGAACATCATCATCATTTCGTTTGTCAGGCTGGCATCGTCTGGCTGCAGCTGAATATCCTCCCGCTTTACCCATGCCGCGTACTTTAGCTCGCCTTTGTCCATGGTGATACTGGGATCGCCCTCCAGATCGCAGTAGTAACCGATAAGCAGATCATTGGCGATTCCCCAGGGCTGGGTCTTGTAGTAAGTAATATTCTTCACTCGTACGCCCGCTTCCTCCATCACTTCCCGGGCAACGGTTTCTTCCGCGGTTTCTCCGATCTCCGTAAAGCCGGCGATCAGGGCATTGTGGTTAAACCCTGTCCGGTACTTCGTCAGAAGAAGGGAATCCCCGTTCTTCACGCCTACGATTACAGCGGGCATGATTCTTGGATAAGCGGTATATCCGCAGGTGCATGTCATCGCCCGTTCCTTTGTGGAGTGGGTCATGGCCCTGCCGCAGCGACCGCAGAAATGGGTATCCCGATACCAGTCCGACAGATGTTTTCCCGTAAAAATGGCATAGAGGGTCTCCCTGGGAAGGCAGGATGCGCCCCGCAGTGCCCGCACATCCGTAAACCCGCATCCCTCTGGGATGGTGTTTTCCTCATGGAGCAAGAAAAAACGGTCATCGTCCAGAGAAAACAGGTAAATATATTCACAGTTTTCCGGAAAGTCCTTCACACGAAGAAGTTCTTTCTCTGCCCCAGCTTTCATCAGCAGTCTTCCGCCATCAAAAAAGAGGACATAATCCTCCCCCTCAGGCACGGCCTGCGGATCGTATTGATTATGAAACTTATGGGGTGCAATATCCTGAATCATTGCAATTCTCCTTTTCAGCCGAAGTGACTGTCAAAAAATATTTTCTGATGTCAATATACCGCAATCCCGGACGCAGTTCAACAGCTTCTCTTCTCTATTCCCTTTCATCCAGGAACCGCTGAATCTGCTTTAGAAACGCGGTGCCATACCAGGCGGCCTTGATCTCGCCCACTCCGGAGACCCTTTTGAATTCCGACATGGTAAGAGGCCTCTTTTTTGCCATATCGGTGAGAGTAGCGTTGGAAAACACCACATAAGCAGGGATTCCGGCGTCCTTCGCCAGCTTCCCCCGAAGCTCCTTCAACGCGTCGAACAGCTCCCCTTCCTCCACGGACAGCTTTTGGGGAGCGGAAGGCAGTATTGTCTCCTCCGGTTCGGTCTCCACCTTCATCTCCACGGTTTTCCCGTGATACAGCACCAGACCCGCAAGGGCTGTGGTGCGGATGGTTTGATGCTCTGATTCGGATTCCAGATACCCTTCCGCCTCCAGATGATCGATCATGGCATGAACATCACTGCGGGTGCGGTTCTTTAACAGTCCGTAGGTGGAAAGCGTGTCCAGGTCCAGTTCTGCCACCCGCTTGTTTTTGCTGCCCCGGAGAACATTTCCGATCAGGTTGATCCCTACCCAGTACCCCAGCTTGTCATAAATTCGCTTGACGCAGGACAGGATCATCTGCGCCTCCCTGGTAATGTCCACTGTTTCAAAATTTCCGTTGCAGCTTCCGCAGTTGCCGCAGATTTCCGTGTGCTTCTGTCCAAAATACTCCAGGATGTATCCTCGCAGGCAGGCTTTGGTTTTGCAGTAGCCTACCATGGCGTCCAGCCGCTTCAGATCCTGCTTGCGAACCGCTTCCCGCTGGGCGGAATCCAGCTCTTCATTTTCAGAGCCGTTGTTTATCAGAAACCGGGCGGTGCTCACATCCCCGCTGTTATACAGCAGAATGCAGTCCGCTGCCGCGCCGTCACGCCCGGCCCGGCCTGCCTCCTGATAGTAGGCTTCAATGCTTTTGGGCATGTTATAATGGATCACAAAGCTGACGTTGCTCTTATCGATGCCCATACCAAAGGCATTGGTGGCAACCATAATGGGAGCGCGGTCGTATAGGAAGTCCTCCTGGTTGCGGCTGCGCTCTTCGTCCGTCAGGCCAGCGTGGTACCGTGTGGCGGAATATCCCCGATCCCGTAGGCTTTCGCACACCGTTTCCACCTTTTTCCGGGTGGAGCAGTAGATAATCCCGCTTTTTTTGCTTCTGGCTGCCAGAAGACGACGAAGCTCTTTCTCCTTTTCATCGGTTTGGATCACTTCAAAATATAGGTTTGGCCGGTCAAAGCCTGTGGTCGTCCGGATAGGCACGCGAAGCTGTAAAATCCGCTCCACGTCCTCCCTCACCTGCTTGGTTGCAGTTGCCGTGAACGCCCCCACTGCGGGGCGCTTAGGAAGATTTTCGATAAAATTTACGATCCGCAGATAGCTGGGACGAAAGTCCTGTCCCCACTGGGAGATACAGTGGGCCTCATCCACGGCAATAAAGGAAATGGGCAGTCTTGCCGCAAGGCCCGCAAAGCCGGGATAGTCCAGCCGCTCGGAGGCAATATAAACGATCTTATACTTCCCTTCCAGCAGATTCCGGTAGACGGCCTGCACCTGCGGACCTGTGAGGGTGCTGTTGATATAGGCCGCGCTGACGCCCACAGCCTTCAGCGCCATGACCTGATCCCGCATGAGGGAGATAAGTGGCGAGATTACCAGAGTGATTCCGGGCAGCATCAGTGCCGGAAGCTGATAGCACATGCTTTTTCCACCGCCGGTGGGCATAATGCCAAACACATCCCGGCCATTCAGCACCCCGTCGATCAGCTCCTCCTGCCCGGGTCGAAATCCGCTGTATCCGAATACCCGCTGTAACAGTTCTTCCTTTTCCATATTCCACCGTCTTCCGAAAAATTTTCATGCCAAGCATTGGCACCACAATGAATGAAAGCGCAAGCTGCATGAAAATTTTTGTGTGCCTCTGCACCGGCTGCCCCGCAAGGGGCGAGGCACAGGCGCTTAAATAAATGCTTTACTGTGAATGCGCGGCTTTCAAAGTAAAGCCCGGAAATGGGCCGCTGTCCATTCCAGGTTTTTGTTTTTCATTTTACCACACAAAACGACGATTGTCTACCTTGCCGCGGTGGATTTCCCGGACAGAAATTCTGCCCCAGGGCTTCCCCTGGGGCAGTAGATCTGGTCCTTCACCGCGTGGGTCTCCGCACAGCAAAAGTCTTGCTCATTGCTTTTCGTGGAGAAGTCCCGCCTTTTTGGGTTCATCCAGGGCTTCACGCTTGGTTTCCAGCTCCTGCCTTACCTTTCTCGCCGCGTTCACCAGGGAAATAAACTCCGCAGACAGACTGCGGCGGATGGTCTCGTCTCCGCTGATGGCTTTGATGTAGGCGCGGATGTTCTTCGGCTGGAAGATATCCACCGCCTTTTCTACCCCATCGGCACTGAGGATCTGGTATAGGATATCCACCAGCTGGTTCCGCTCCTGATCCGTCATATTGGCGTACCAGGTCTTGATTGTGGCATCCAGGAAAACAGAGCTTGGCGTGATTTCCGGCACCGGAATGAAGCTCCGACCCACCACCTCCCAGGTGTACGGGTCATGCTGCATCACCCCAACGGACTTGCTGCGGATCACGCTGTAGGGCTCCTCATGCTCCAAAAGCATACCGATCACCGAGGACTGGGGCACAAAGGTTTTGATTCTCGGCACCATGGCCAGATACCCGGGATCTCCCATGAGGTAGTTGGTAAAGCCCGGGCCGTCGTTATTATAGACCTCCAAAATCCGCTTTTGCAGTATGGGAGAGCTTCTGGCCGCGGCAAATACCGCCAGGTTTCCGCCCTTGGAATGGCCGCCCAGGCGCATGGGCAGGAAGTATTCCGCCCCCACCTCCCGGACATACTGAGCTGCCAAAAGCTGCGCGGGCACCACCTGCCGGAAGGACATGTTGAAGTCCTCCTTCCAGCCAACCAATGTATAGTCCGTTCCCCGGAATGCCAGGAACATCGTTCCGTCGTCCAAAAGGAAGGTCATGGCGGCGAACTGGGTTTCCTGTTCCGGGATCAGGCGGTCCTGATACATGCACAAACGGGTACTGCCAAAGCGCAGGGTGTCGGCAGCGGCACGGAGCAGCTCCAGATCGGTTTTGGAACGGTATTGGCTTTCCGAAATTTCCCGGGAAAACAGCTCTTCCGCAGCCGCTTTCAATGTTACCACAGCCTTGGCATCGCTTACAAGGTCGCCCGCGTATCGGATATAGGACAATGTGGAAAAAATAAGGGCGTCCACCGAATTGACCGCGTCCTGGGTAAAGGCCAAATCCCCTCGCCACGTCAGATAGTCAAACATATTCGTCATGGGGCATCCCTCCTTATGAAAATACAATACCACAAATGAAGGGAAAAATCTACCAGATATTCGGCTGAAAATCCAACGGTTGACAAATCCTTTTCCCCTGGGTAAAATGAAGAAAACCAACATTTAGGAGGAGTATACCATGGACCCAAACCGTGAGCAGGCACTGGCCCTGCTGCAAAAGTACAACAAGGAGCCCTTTCACATTCTCCACGCTCTGACCGTTGAGGGCGTCATGGGCTGGTTTGCCCGGGAAATGGGCGAGGACGAAGCCTTCTGGAGCCTGTCCGGCCTGCTCCACGACGTGGACTTTGAGTGCTACCCTGAGCAGCACTGCAAGAAGGCGCCGGAACTGCTGTCAGAGGTGAACGCCAGCCCGGAAATGGTTCACGCCATTTGCTCCCACGGCTACGGCCTGTGCAGCGACGTGGAGCCGGAGCATGTGATGGAGAAGATCCTCTTTGCCGTGGACGAGCTTACCGGCCTGATCGGCGCGGCTGCCCGAATGCGTCCCAGCAAAAGCGTCATGGACATGGAGGTCTCCTCCCTGAAAAAGAAGTTCAAGGACAAGAAGTTCGCCGCTGGCTGCTCCCGGGATGTAATCCGGGAGGGTGCGGAACGCCTTGGGTGGACGCTGGAGGAGACTATGGAGAAAACCATTCTCGCCATGCGCAGCTGTGAGGAATCGGTTGCGGCGGAACAGGCCCGGCTCTGCGGTTAAATATATCGTATAAAATCCCCGAAAGCGTCCGGCTTTCGGGGATTGCGTTTACCTTCCGGTGGAGCCGAAGCCGCCGGCGCTTCTTGCGGTATCGGACAGGCTTTCCACCTCCACATAGGCAGGGGTCAGAACGGGGGTAATCAGCATCTGAGCGATCCGCTCCCCATTTTGAACCGTTCTGCTTTCCCTGCCATGGTTGTGCAAGGCAACCAGGATCTCCCCGCGATAGTCACTGTCAATGACGCCTACTTTGTTGGCAGGGGCCAGCCCCTTCTTACAGGCGAGGCCGCTGCGGGCGTAAACCAGCCCGGCACAGCCAACGGGAACCTCCATGGCAATTCCCGTAGGGATAAAGGCCGTTTCTCCGGCTGGGATGGTCACCTCCCATTCCAGGCAGGCATACAGGTCAGCACCGGCGGCGCCGGCGCTACCATAGGTGGGCAGGATTGCTCCCTCCCGAAGACGTTTTACCGCGATATCACCCATATCACACCATTCCTCTCTTTTCTCCCTGCCAGTCCTGCCAGAGGATCACTTTTTCGGCCTTCAGAGAGGCAGGCACGTCGATAAGCCGCTGATTTTCCGAACCCCGGAACCGAAGGGACAAATTTTTCTTTGCCTCCACAAAGGGGCCGTCCACCAACACATCCAGGTAGCTTAAATACTCCCGGGTATCTCCCAGGCGGCCGGAAAGAATATCCTTGTCAAACAGATAACCGGAAAAGGCCCAAACGCTCTTCCCCGGCAGCTCCTGCCTGATTCTTCTCAGCAGGCCCACAACCGCCTCCTGATTTTGCGGCTCAAAGGGCTCTCCGCCCAGCAAGGTCAGGCCGCGAACATAATCGGGCCGCAGCATGTCCAAAATAGCGTCCTCTGTCTCCCTGGTAAAGGGTTTGCCATAATCAAAGTCCCAGGCCACCTCATTAAAGCACCCGGGGCAGTGGTGGGTGCACCCGGAAACGAAAAGGCTGACCCGAACTCCCGGGCCATTGGCGATGTCACAGTTTTTGATCTCCGCGTAATTCATAGTATTCTCCTATCCTAATGATCCGTGGATCGTGTATTCAATGGCACATTCAGTATAGCACAGATCCTATGGAATATCTACTCCCCAAAAATTTCCGCCGCATTTTTACGCGGCGGAAAGGGTTTACTTCTTTCGGCTCTTTGGCGGATCCTCCGGGAAGTCTGCCTTATATTGTTCCCAAAGCTCGATTTTATCCTTGCCCGCCAGTCCCCGGCGGATCAGCTTTTCCAGAATATCACCCAGCACTGCAAAGGCAGGGACACACACCACCATGCCCACAATTCCCCACAATCCGCCGCACAGGATAATGGCAAACAGCACCCAGAAGCTGGAAAGGCCGGTTCGGTCTCCCAGAATGGCTGGGCCGATCAGGTTCCCGTCCAGCTGCTGCAGGGCCAGAATGAACACAATGAACCACAATCCCTTAATGGGACTGTCAATCATAATCAGCAAAGTTGCTGGAACAGCGCCGATAAAAGGTCCGAAGAAGGGGATCACATTGGTAACGCCCACAAGGGCCGACACCATCAGCGCGCTGGGGAACCGGAAAACAATACAGCCAATATAGCACAAAACACCTATAATAGCGGAATCCAGAATCTTTCCGTCAATAAATCCGCCAAACATCCGATCCATGAAGGCAATCTCACGGAGAACCGCGTCCGCCCATTTTGGCTTCAGCGCGCTGCGGACGATCAGCTCTCCCTGCCGGGCCAGTTTTTTCCGTCCGGCCAGGAGATAACAGGCAACGATCAGCCCGATCAGAATGTTGTACAGGAACCTGGCAACCTTATAAATTCCCGTACCCACACCGGTCACAATATTCAAAACGTTGGCAATGTAAGGCTCCAGGGTATTATCCGCCCAATGCTGCAAGGAGGAATACAAATAGCTGTACAACTCGTTGAGCCCTCCCAGCAGAATTTCGTCCTCACCGAAAACGGTTCTCGCCCATTCCAGGAGCTGGTTTACCTTGTCCGGGATGGAACGCCACAGGGAACGAAGGCTTTCGTACACATTGGGCACGATCATGATAATGAGCACATATACAGCCAGTACTCCCGTCAGCAGACTGAGAGCCACAGCGATGCCCGGAATCACCTTGCGGAGCTGCTTTGGGAAGTATTTTTCCATAATCCGTTCATAGCAGCTGCACACCGGACGAAGCAGGTACGCAACCACGCCGCCGTAAATAAAGGGCGCCAACAGATCGCCCAAATAGGAAATGGCCTCCCCAATTCCGTGAAAGCGAAACACTGCAAAAAATACCAGAATGCTGAGGCTGAGGCCGCCGAAAATAGCCAGCATCAAATATAGGTAACGTCTTTTGTAAGGATCTTTCATCGCGCCACTTCATTTCTGTTTCAGTTTCACATACAGTATATCAGCCCAACCCCCAAGCAGTATGAACAAACTGTGAACATTTAGACCTCTATACCTTCCAAATTTCGGCATAGAAAATTTACAGAAACTTACAAAAGTTCCGCCCTTCCATGCTTGCCATTTCCCGTTAACAGGGTTATAATAAATAAAAATATCCACTTTGAAATGGAGGTATGGTCTATGCCATATTATTATGGATTCGACATGACATATGTTGTGCTGGTGCTGCCATGCATTCTGCTTTCTCTTTGGGCCAGTGCCAATGTCAATTCCACATTCAGGAAATATTCTTCCCAGTATTCCCGGAGAAGGCTCACCGGAGCGGAGGCAGCCCAACGGGTGCTTTCCGCCAACGGAGTACGGAACGTGCGGATTGAGCATGTCAGCGGCAGCCTGACGGATCATTATGATCCCAAAACCAATGTGATCCGCCTGTCCGACGGGGTTTACAGCAATACCTCCACCGCTGCTATCGGTGTTGCCTGCCATGAGGCGGGACACGCGGTGCAGTACGCTGCCGGATACGCTCCCATCAAGCTCCGGGCCGCCATCATCCCTGTTACCAATTTCGGCTCAAAGCTTGCCATGCCCCTGATCCTGCTGGGTCTGGTCATCTATTCCTTCAGCTATTTCGGAGATACCCTGATTTACCTGGGCATTGCCTGCTTTGGATTGTCTCTGGTATTTCAGCTGGTGACATTGCCGGTGGAATTCAATGCCAGCCGTCGGGCCATGCAAGCCATTGACAGCGCCGGGCTTCTGACCCAGGAGGAACAGAAGGGTGCCAGAAAAACCCTTCAGGCGGCTGCCCTGACCTATGTGGCCGCCACCGCCGTCTCTCTTGCCCAGCTGCTGCGGCTTCTTACCCTGTTCGGCGGACGGCGGAGAAGAGACTGAGATCATTACAAATCGCAAAAATAGCCTCGCAGAAGTCCCCGCCCCGGCCTTGACATCCGGAGCGGGATTTCGTATAATTCCATGGAGAAAAATACCTTGTGAACAGAGAAAGGCACAAAATTATGGAGCAGCTGCTGGAATTGTATCAAACCATGGGGATCTCCCCTGCCGTATACGCCTATGGCGAGAAGACCCTGGATCGCCTGAAGGAACGCTTTGCCGCCATTGACAAAATCGCGGAATATAACCAGGCCAAGGTGCTTTGGGCCATGCAGAAAAATCATGTCTCCGCCGGATGCTTTGCCGCTACCACCGGCTATGGTTACGACGACTTTGGCCGGGACAACCTGGAAAAGGTCTACGCCGATGTATTTCACACGGAGGCAGCCCTGGTGCGGCCTCAGATCACCTGCGGCACCCATGCCCTTACCGTGGCCCTCAGCGCCAACCTGCTGCCGGGAGACGAACTGCTGTCCCCTGTTGGGCTTCCCTACGACACCTTGCAGGAGGTTATCGGCATTCGGGAAAGTCCCTGTTCCCTGGCGGAATACGGCATCAGCTACCGCCAGGTGGATCTGCTTCCCGACGGAAGCTTCGACTATGAGAATATCCGAAGGGCCATCAACGAAAAAACCAAGCTCATTACCGTTCAGCGCTCCAAGGGGTACGCCACCCGTCCTACCTTTTCCGTGGCGCAGATCGGAGAGCTGATCGCCTTCTGCAAGTCCGTAAAGCCGGACGTACTGGTGATGGTGGACAACTGCTACGGCGAGTTCGTGGAGATAGAAGAGCCTTCCGATGTAGGCGCGGATATGACCGTAGGCTCCCTGATCAAGAACCCCGGCGGCGGTCTGGCTCCCATCGGCGGCTATATTGTGGGTACAAAGAAATGTGTTGACCGGTGTGCCTACCGCCTGTCTGCTCCCGGCCTGGGCCAGGAGGTGGGCGCGAACCTGGGACTGATGCCTGCCCTGTATCAGGGCTTCTTTCTGGCGCCTACCGTGGTGGCCGGTGCGGAAAAGGGCGCTGTCTTCGCCGCGAACCTCTATGAGCCGCTGGGCTTTCCCTGTGTGCCCAACGCCTCCGAGGACCGCCATGATATCATCCAGGCGGTGGAGCTGGGCAGTGAGGAGGCTATGGTTGCCTTCTGCAAGGGCATTCAGGCGGCCGCTCCCGTAGATTCCTTCGCCACTCCCTACCCTTCCGATATGCCCGGCTATAACGACAAGGTGATTATGGCGGCAGGCGCATTCGTTCAGGGCAGCTCCATTGAGCTTTCCGCCGACGGGCCCATCCGGCCTCCCTATGCCGTGTACTTCCAGGGCGGACTTACCTGGGATCACGCCAAGATCGGCATTCTTATGAGCCTTCAGAAGCTGGTGGAGGCCGGGCTTGCCAATCTGTGACAGCTCATATCACATACTAAGAGAAAACACCCCTGCATTCCGCCGGTTTGCAGGGGTGTATTTCGTTCAGAAGCAAAATGCTACGTTGTTATGCCGGAGCCAAAAATCAATTTGGCAGAGATAGGCCATGGTCTGGGGCCGCCGCATGAGCTGGCCGTACCAGGGCCATTGAGCGGGTGCTGCCAGCATAGTCTTTACCTCGTCCCGGCTGAGCAGGTGCCATATGGACGCCCCGCTGTCTTCCAGCAGGTTTGCCAGCCGCTTTTCCATCAAAAGCTCATACCTGGGGTCGAAGGTCTTGGGATAGGGACTTTTCTTCCGTTCCAGAATCTCCCTGGGCAGCAGCCCGCTTACCGC
Source organism: Clostridiales bacterium UBA3259 (assembly GCA_002362625.1). The sequence continues at coordinate 4,346 of DEUP01000014.1, read as the reverse complement.
CTGACGCAGCAGCCCCTTTTCCCTGCCCTGATAATCTTTGAATTCCCAGGGAACACTATAAAGGTATTCCGCAATGCGATAGTCGCAGAAGGGCACCCGAACCTCCAGGGAGCAGTACATGCTCATGCGATCCTTTCGATCCAGCAGGGTCTGCATGAAATAGGCGAAGTTCAGATTCACCATTTCCTTCATCCGCCGGTCAATATCCGGCGTTCCCGGCAGGATATCGCTTTCCCGGCAGGTTTTGTTATAGGCCTCCATGACAAAGGCCTCTCCATCCAGCTTCACCGCCGATGACAAAAGCCTGCATCGCTGGGCTGTATTCTGGGCCCAGGGGAAGCCCTCCCTGGCCCGTACCTCTGGATCCCGGTACCAGGGGTATCCGCCGAAAATCTCATCGGCGCACTCCCCTGACAGCGCAACCTTCACATCCTGACGGATTTCCCGGCAGAAGGCCAGCAGAGAAAAGTCCACATCCGCCATACCAGGCAAATCCCGGGCAATGGTGGCATCCTCCAGCGCGTCAGACAGATCCTCCGGGGTCAGCACCGTACGGTGGTGATCCGTGTGAAGGGCCTCCTCCATGATTTGAATGTACGCATTGTCCGAATTGGGCTGGAATTTGTTCGCCTGAAAATACCGGTCATTATCTCGGTAATCCACCGAAAAGGTTTTTAAGACTTCACCCCGTTTCTCCATCTCCCTGGCGCAGACGGCGGTAATGATGCTGGAATCCAGGCCGCCGGACAGGAGCGTTCCAATAGGTACATCGGAGACCATCTGCCGCTGTATGGCATCCTGCACCAGATACCGGACGCACTCCACCGTTTCCTCAAAGCTGTCCCTATGTTCCCGATCCCTCAGCTTCCAATATTGCCCCAGGGTCAGTTTTCCTCCTTCATAGAAGCCGCAGCACCCCGGTTCCACCTCCTGAATGCCCCGGAATACGCCGCTTCCCGGCAGTCTTCCCGGGCCGAATAGAATGATCTGGGCTGCCCCTGTCTCATCCAGCTCTGCTTTCACGCCGGGATAGGCCAGTATGGTTTTGATCTCCGAGGCGAACAGCAGTCCGCTCTCATGCAGCTTATAAAACAAGGGCTTTACGCCGATCCGGTCTCTGGCGAGAAACAGCCGTTTCGCGCCCTGCTCCCAGACGGCGAATGCGAAAATGCCGTTTAAACGGGTTACGCAGTCCGCCCCGTACTCTCCATAGGCATGGAGAAGCACCTCTGTATCGGAATGGCCTAAAAAGAAGTGGCCTTTCGTCAGAAGGTCACGGCGAAGCTCCTCGGTATTGTACAGCTCGCCGTTATAGATGATGGTATAGGTTTCTCCCGCCTGGGTATAGGTCATAGGCTGCTTCCCGCCGGGAGGGTCGATAATGGCCAGTCTGCTGTGGAAGAGCGTCACATCCCCGTCACGAAAAACCCCGCTGCCGTCCGGCCCACGACGGTGCATGGTGGATAGCATTGCCGCGATGGTTTGTTCCTCCGCCTTTGTTCCGATGATCCCGGATATCGCGCACATATGGGTCACATCCTTTCCTTACCTCCTAATTCTATGAATGGTTCCCGGGAGAATGTGCATACTAGCTACGGTGATGTAAGATGAAAGACAGCAAGGAGATTCTGACCTCCATATTAAAAACCACCCAAATGGGCCAGATCGGCATCCGCAGCGTGCTGGACACCTCCATGCGGCCGGGGCTAAGGAAGGCTCTGGAGTCTCAGCTCCACGAATACGACTCCATTGAGACGGAGACCCATCAAATCGCTACCCAGCGGGGATGGGAGCTGGATGAAGTGGATCCGGCGGTGCGGATGATGACGGACATGATGGTGCGAATGAAGGTGGGCGGCAGAAATTCCGATTCCAAGATTGCCGGAATGATGATTAACGGCAACACCAAGGGCATGATTAAGGGGTTGAAAAACATCCACCAATACGCCGGGCAGGACGAACAGGTGGATATTCTCTCCCAGAAGCTTCTGGACTGCGAAACGGCGAATATCCGTCAGATGCAGGGGTTCCTATAAGCAAGGCCGTCTGGTTTCAGGAACCGGACGGCCTTTCCCCGCATATACTACAGGAGAGTGTGAAAGGAGTGATATGCTTGTCTGCTACAGGCTACATACAGGTTCGCGCCTTTACCAGCAATGCTGAATTTCCCTTAAAGAACGTGGCCATTACCATCACCGCCTCAGACGGCACCGCCATTGCCATGCGGCTGACGGATCAAAGCGGTCAGATTGTCCCCATTCCCATCCCTGTCCCGGACAAATCGGAAAGCCAGACCCCGGGCAGCGGCGAGCCGCCATTTACTTCCGTTAACCTCTATGCCCGGCTTCAGGGCTATGAGCAGGTAGAGTCGGAGAACCTTCAGGTATTCCCAGACACCACCACCTGGCAGAACCTGGAAATGGTTCCCCTGTCGGAGCTTCCGAATCAGTGGGATCAGAATATGATTTTCCAGACGCCTCCCCAGAATCTATAGGAGGTGAACCATGCCGCCCATTGTAACCCCTTATGTTCCCCAGCGGATCACCGTACACCTGGGCGCCCCGGATGAGCCGGCCCAAAATGTAACGGTAAACTTCGTGGACTATGTAAAAAACGTGGCATCCAGCGAGATCTATCCCACCTGGGAGGAGAGCGCCCTCCGGGCAAATATCCTGGCCATTACCTCCTTCGCTTTGAACCGGATCTACACCGAGTTCTATCGGAGCCGTGGCTATAACTTTGACATTACCAATTCCACCGCATATGACCAGTTCTTTGTCAACGGCCGAAGCTATTTTTCCAATGTGGCGCAGCTGGCCGACGACCTGTTCAACAGTTACCTCCGCCGTCCCGGCTTTGTAGAGCCTTTGGCGGCGAAATTCTGCAACGGCACCACCGCCCAGTGCGAGGGCCTCAGCCAGTGGGGCAGCCAGAATCTGGCCATGCAGGGCTACAACGCTCCCCAGATCCTGCGAAGCTACTACGGAGACGTGGAAATCGTCAGCAACGCGCCTGTTCGAGGCTTGACCTCTTCCTATCCCGGTACGCCCCTGCGCCGGGGCACCTCTGGCCCGAGTGTGGTGGTCATCCAGACAGAGCTGAACCGCATTTCCCAGAATTATCCGGCCATTCCCAAGATTTACCCGGTGGATGGAATCTTCGGCGCGCAGACTGAGGCGGCTGTTCGTAAGTTCCAGGAGATCTTTGATCTTGGGGTGGACGGCATCGTGGGCCGGGCCACCTGGTACGCCCTGGTGCGTCTCTATATCGCCGTGACCCAGATGGCGGAGCTGCGCAGTGAAGGGCAACGGTTCTACGTAAACTCCTGGGCCAACACACGGCCCATTCAGCAGGGAGACCGGGGCGTCAGCGTGGAGCATCTGCAATACATGCTCAGCGTCCTTTCCGCCTATATTTCCGAGATCCCTCCGCTGAACGTAGACGGCATCTTCGGTCCTGCCACCCGCAACGCCGTTCTCGCCGCCCAGGCACGGTTTGACCTGCCGCAAACAGGCATTGTCAACGGGGAGACCTGGAACGAGATCTACGATCAGTTCTCCGGCATCGAAAACACCTGGCGCAATCCCGAGCAGTTCCCCTATACCTATTCCCTGATCTCCGGCACCAATCCCCGTTCCCGGTACTCCCAGACCAGCACCATGACCCAATTCCCCGGCAATGATCTCCGGATCGGCAATCAGGATCCGGTCAAACAGGAGGCACCACGATGAGACCACCCGTATCCTTTATCGGTCAGCCCATCCGCAGTCTGCAAACCATGCTGCGGGTGCTGGCGGAACACAACGACCGCTATGTATCCGTAATCCCCGACGGCATCTACGGCCCCAACACCATGCGGGCCGTCACGGTTTTCCAGCAGCACCACGGTCTGCCGGTCACCGGAGTGACGGATCACACCACCTGGCAGGCCATTCTGGCCGCCTACGAACCGGCCCTTTCCGCCCAGCAGGAGGCCCAGACCATCGGCATTGTCCTCAATCCCAATCAGGTGATCCGTAAGGGGGAACGCTCCCCCTACGTCCACCTGACCCAGGCTATGCTTCATACCCTGTGTGACGTGTATCAAAGTATAGCCGAGCCCAGCCATACTGGCTTTCTGGATGACTGCACCGCCGATTCCCTGGCCTCCTTCCAGCAGCTGTGCGGCCTGCCCATGACCGGAAACCTGGATAAGCATACCTGGAGGCATTTGGCCCTTCAATATCCCCTGGCAGCGAACCTCCATAATTCCCTGTAGATATTTCCTTTTTGTTAAATTTTTTCATAGGGAATTCCTCCCCTTGATAAAGTCTGAAAAAAAGTCTATAATAATGTCTGCTGAATAA
>DEUP01000045.1 GCA_002362625.1 Clostridiales bacterium UBA3259 | reverse complement strand
TGGAATTTACGGTTTAATTTCCTCTCCGCAATAGCGGCAATGATTATACTTTCCGAGCCAAATCCCGCCAATACACTTTCCGCAGTTAGGGCAGCGCCAGAACGCAATATTTATGATTCCATAGACAATGATAGCGGCAATTGCTGCATAACCGAAGGGTGCAAACCTCGTCCAAGCCAGAAGTAACGTTAACACGCAAAAAATGGCGATCAGCGCCCACATTGCAGCTTTTGCGGTCTTTAATTTCATACCAGCGATCCTCCCAAATACCGATTTGCCAGCTTGTATCAGTTGCGTTACCGAGCGATAATGTTCTGGTTTGCCGCAACGTTGGTAACGCATTGGGGTGAAGCGCCCTGCGCTTCTTCCTGCCAACCCTTGCACACGTCCACCCAGCCGTCAAACCGGGACAGCCGTTCCATCTCGGGGATGGTCAGCCCCACGGCAGAGTTACTGCTGCCTGCCGCCGGGTATACCAGAGGGAACCGCTTGATGGACTCGTCCAGGTAGACCTCCACGCCCTCATTCACCGCAAAGGGACACACGCCCCCCACCGCGTGGCCGATGAGCACCGGTGCGTCCTCATATTTCAGCATTTTGGCCTTGACCCCAAACCGGGCTTTGTACTTGGCGTTATCCACCTTGGCGTCTCCCGCGATGGCCACCACAATGGGCGTGCCCTTCACGTCAAAGGACAGGGTCTTCACAATCTGGCAGGGTTCACACCCCACTGCCTGGGCCGCCAGCTCCACCGTGGCGCTGGACACGGGGAACTCCTGAATTTTGTCCTCCATGCCGAAGCCCCGGAAATATTCTCTCACTTTTTCGATGGACATGTTTCTACCTCTCTTTCTGTTTTTCAGCCGCCGGAGAAAACCTCCGGCGGCTGCCTTTTATGGAAACATCTTCCGGCGGATGGGGCCGATGCATACAGCCAGTCCCACACCGGACACCACCATTCCCAGAGCGCCCAGGAATGGCCCGGGATGCTGCCCCGTCCGGGGGCATTCCGTATAGACCTGCTGGGTGTAGGGATAGGCCTGCACGTTCCACTGTCCTTCATAGGGCAGCATCATCAGGAAGGGCATAATGGGAAAGTAGTCCTCCACCGTGCCGTTCTGCACCAGCAGATACAGCCCTTCCTCCAAATGGGAAAAATCCGCGCTGCCGTCCGCGTCCAGAATCCGGCTCATTCCCGGCTCTCCCTCCATCTGGGCAAGCCATTGGGCCAGCTGAGGAGACAGGGCGTCCTCGTGGCGGACAAAGCCGCCGCCGAAGGCATCCGCGATCCGATACCCGTCCTCCGAAGGCACGCCAACCCGAAACAGCGTCACAGTGCCGCCCATCAGGGGCGTTTCTCCGCTTCTCAGCATCACCTGTATAGAGCCTTCCCTCTCCGCCGCCCTTGCGGAAAGACACAGCGCCGGCAGCAGCAATGCCGCCAATATTACCCCTATAATCCGTTTGCCCATCCTTCATTCCCCTTTCGTTGATCTGGATTCCAGTATACGCCTTTGGGGAACAGGAAAGGGTCGAAGGGAAGGCTCTGAAGAAAAAATATTATACCATGACGCAAAGCGAAATGGTATAATATTGCCATATTTTCCGGTTCTGCCTGAAAGGCAGGAGGAAAATGGCATTTTAATATAATAGCCGCTTTGCGGTTATTATTCCATTGTTTTGGGCGGCTGGACGTGCATCACCGTCCGCTGGTAGTGGGCAATGCCCTTGGCCAGCACGTCCATGGCACGCTCCAAATCCTGCTGCTTAAGCACATAGGCGATCCGCACCTCATTGACGCCCTTGCCGGGAGTTTCGTAGAAGGGCGCCCCGGGAGCGAACATCACCGTGTCTCCACGATCGGTGAAGTGCTCCAGCAGCCAGTACTGGAATTTATCCGTATCGTCTACAGGAAGGCTTGCCATCACATAGAAAGCCCCCATGGGTTCCTCCACCACCACGCCGGGGATCTGGCGCAGCTTCCGAATCACCGTATCCCGGCGGCGCTGGTATTCCGCCTTGCTCCGGCGGAAGAAGTCGCTGTCCACGCTGTACAGGGCGGCGGCGCCGATCTGGTCTATGGTGGCGACGGACAGCCGGGACTGGCAGAACTTCAGCAGCGCCTGCTGAAGCTCTCTGTTTCTGGTCACCACGCAGCCCACCCGGGCGCCGCAGGCGGAGAACCGCTTGGACACGGAATCGATGATCACCAGGTTTTCGTCAATATCCCGGAACCGAGCCATGGTAGGCACACCAAATTTATCGTCGTAGCAGAATTCCCGATACACCTCGTCGCAGATCAGGAAGAGGTTCCGCTCCTTGGCAATGTCGGCAATCATCCGCATTTCCTTCTCGTCCAGCACAACACCGGTGGGGTTGCCGGGGTTGGTAATGAGGATAGCCCGGGTGTTCTTGGTAATCAGGCTTTCAATCCGCTCCCGCTGGGCGTACCGGTAGCCCTCCCAGGGGTTGGTGGGCAGGGCACGGATGACGCCGCCCGCCGCGTGGACGAAGGTGGTATAGTTGGGATAGTAAGGCTCGGGAATGATCACCTCGGTGTAGGGATCCAAAATGGACAGGCAGGTCAGAAGCAAAGCCTCGCTGCCGCCGGTGGTGATCAGCACGTCCCGATCCTCCAGCTCCACGCCCAGCCCCTTGTAGTAGTCCCGGATGGCGTGAATCAGCACAGGCTTGCCGGGAGACTCGGCGTATTCCAGGGTTCGGCTGTCAAAGGCCCGGATGGCCTCATAGTAGGCCTCCGGGGTGGGAAGATCCGGCTGACCGATGTTCAGATGGTAGATGTGTTTTCCCTCTTTTTCCGCCTGAACCGCGTAAGGATGGAATTTCCGCATGGGAGAGGGTTCACAACGATTGGCATTGATGGAAATCTGCATGGTAACCTCCGTGAACGGCTGAGCCGTCCTTTTGTATATATTCTTTTACCAGGCGCTTCAGCTCCGGTGTAAGCGCCCCAAGGGTAATCAGGTTTGGAATGGCCATCAGGCCGTTGACCGTTTCCGCCAACAGCCAGACAAAGGCTGCATTCTGAACGGAACCGAAGATGACAGCCCCTGTCTGGGCCAGTGCGAAGTATTTCCAGGCCTTGGGGCCGAAGAGGAACTCCGCGCACCGGGCGCCGTAAAGTCCCCAGCCCAATATGGTGGCAATGGCAAAGCAGCACAGGGAAAAGGCAATGATCATGGCCGCCCAGTCTCCGTAAACCCTCGTAAAGGCAGCGGTGGTCAGCTCTCCCCCCGCGTCCACCCCATAGGAAATGGACACGCCGCTGCTGAGGATCACCAGGGCCGTCAGGGTGCAGATCACCATGGTGTCCAGAAACACCTCCATAATCCCCATCAGCCCCTGCTGGGCCGGATGGGAAACCTCCGCGCTGGCGTGGGCAATGGAAGCCGTTCCCATTCCCGCCTCGTTGGTAAAGATTCCCCGGCTGCATCCAATCCGCAGCGCCTGATAGGAGGACCCCAGCATCCCGCCAGTGACCGCTTTGGGAGAAAAGGCTCCCTCCACAATGGCGAGCAGGGCCTCAGGCACCTGCCGGATCCGCAGAACCAGCACCCCAGCGCACATGGCAACGTACAAAACGGAAACAAAGGGCACCAGTTTTTCCGCAGCGGAGCCGATCCGCTTTGCCCCGCCGAAAAGCATGGCCCCAACCAGCGCGGCAAGGAGCAGGCCCATAATCAGGTTCCCTTCCCGAGTCTGCCTGCCGCCAAATCTCACCAGGCAGCTGTTGACGCTGCTTACCACGGCGCTGATCTGGGTGGCGTTTCCCACCCCAAAGGCAGCGATCACCCCGAACAGACAGTAGCACACCGCCAGTGGCCGGAAGCCCTTTCCCAGTCCCTCGGTCATCATGTACATAGGGCCGCCCGCAAAGCCATTTTCTGTTTTCACCCGGAACCGCACCGCCAGGGTGGCCTCGGCGAATTTTGTGACCATTCCCAAAATCCCGCACACCCACATCCAGAAGACAGCCCCGGGGCCGCCCAGGCAGATGGCCCCGGCCACACCCACCAGATTTCCGGTACCCACCGTTGCGGCCAGGGCCGTACAGAGGGCACGGAAGGAGGACACCCCTTCCCCGTCATTCTTTCCTGGACGGAGCTTGGAGGCAAAGGTTTTCAAGGCCCTTGGCAGCAGGCGCAGCTGGATAAACCCCAGCTGGACGCTTAAATACAGTCCCACCCCGATAATCAGGATCAGCGCTGGCGGACCCCAGACAATGGTATTGAGCCAAGACATGAATTTCGTCATTATGCCCTCCTAGCATATCACTTTTTTGTGAATATCGCAAGAAAAATTTTGCTTTTCCCAACAAAAAAGCGGCTTTGATCTCTCAAAACCGCTTTTGTAAACAATTCTCTTATTCCCATGTGGCCCAAATCTCCGGACAGTACCCGACGGTGGCCTGCTTTCCGTTGCGGACGATGGGCGTTTTCATCAGGGACGGATCGTCAAAGACCTTATCCTCCTTGGCCCGTTTGTCGTCCATGTACTTCATCAGGGTGATCTCTGGAGACTTCAAGTCCCAGTCAATGAGCTTGTCAATGCCGCCCACCGCCCGGAGAACGCTGTCAAACTCCTTGCCGGACATACCGAACCGGTGTAGGTCAATGGACTGGAACTTAATCCGCCGTTCCTTAAAATACCGCTCCGCCTTTTTTGTGTCGAAGCATTTGCTCTTTCCGAAAATTTGAATGTTCAATAGAATACCTCCTCCAGGCATAGTCCCTGGGCCGGGGCCAAAAAGCCCGCGTCCGCCCGCTTCCCGCCAAACAGCGCCGGGATGGATTCCGCCTCCCGCTGTCCCCGGCCCACCTCAATCAGGGTTCCCGTCAGAATCCGTACCATACTCTGCAAAAAGCCGTTTCCCGTAAAGGTCAGCCGCAGCTCCTCGCCCTGCCGGGTGATGGTAATTGAGCGGAGATACCGGACGGTGGCCTTTTTCATTTTGGCATTGCCGCAGAAGGCAGAGAAATCGTGCTGCCCCAAAAGCAGCTCCGCCGCCCGCTCCATGGCCTCCACGTCCAGCCTTTCCGGCATCACGGCCACATACCGGCGTTCAAAGACGCAGGGGCTATCGCTGTTCCAGATCCGGTAGCAGTAGGTCTTCTCCCTGGCGTTTAAGCGGGCATGAAATCGGGGGGACACGTCCTTGCAGGAGTATATGCCGATGTCCTCGGGCAGATACCTTCTCAGCTTCTCCAGAATCTCCCCGCAGGCCATAGCGCTTTCGCAGTGGAAGCTTGCCACCTGTCCCCTGGCGTGAACTCCCGCGTCGGTTCGTCCGCTGCCGCTGATTTCAATTGGCTCCTCCAGAATCCGGCTGAGGGCCGCTTCCAGCTTGCCCTGGATGGTATCCTCCCGGCCGGGCAGTCTTTGCCAGCCCCGATACCGCGTCCCATCGTAGCACAGATCAAGCCGCAGATTCCGCATAGTCCTCCCATTCCTCTCTGGCCTCCCGCTCGGTGTCCGCCGAGAACAGGAACTTGCCGCTCATGTCGTAAACCTGAATGTGTCCTCCAACGTAACGCATCTGCATCTGTCATCAACCTTTCCTTTTGGTTTGTAGTGACAGTATAGCACATCATCTGTCCAATATTTTGGACTAATTCAGCTTGCAGAAGGTTTCTTGGGATATTGGCATTATAGCATATCGGGGACTGCCCCGCAAGGCAGTCCCCGATTTTGCAGTGAACTTATTTCTTCTCAGCGTCCAGCTTGTCCAGCAGATCCCAGACGCCCAGCATGTACTGGATGCCCAGGGCACGGTCATACTTGCCGTAGCCGGGACGGCAGGTGCCGGGGCCTTCCTCCCACAGCTGACGGCCGTGGTCAGGACGAATGTATCCTTCCCAGCCGGCGTCATGGTAAGCCCGGAGGATGTCAATAATGCCGGTCTCGCCGCAGCAGTCCCGATGGGCCGCCTCGGAGAAGTCGCCGTTGGCGAAATGGTGAATGTTGCGGATGTGGGCAAAGGCGATTCTGTCCGCGTGCTTCTTCACAATTTCGGCGCAGTTATTGGCGGGGTTGGCGTTCAGAGAGCCGGTGCACAGGGTCAGACAGTTGCAGGGATGATCCACCGCCTTTAAGAGCTTGTCGCAGGCGGCCTCGTTCACCATCAGACGGGGCAGACCGAAGATGTCCCATGGGGGATCGTCCATGTGGATGGCCATCTTGATGCCGCACTCCTCGCAGGTGGGCATGATCGCTCTCAGGAAGTAGAACAGGTTCTCCCACAGCATGTCCTTGGTCACAGGGGCGTAGGCCTTGAACAGCTCGTCCAGCTTGGCCATCCGCTCCGGCTCCCAGCCGGGGAAGGTCATGTTGTACTTCTCGGTGAAGTTCAGGATGTACTCGGCCATGGCCTTGTAATCGTCCTGGATCATGTCCTTCTGATAGAACAGGGCGGTGGAGCCGTCACCCACCGGGTGGAAGAGGTCCGTTCTGGTCCAGTCGAAGATGGGCATGAAGTTGTAGCAGATGACCTTAATGCCAAACTGAGACAGGTTGCGGATGCACTGCTTGTAGTTTTCGATCAGGCCGTCCCGGGTGGGCAGGCCGATCTTGATGTCGTCGTGAACGTTGACAGACTCCACCACGTCGGCATCAAAGCCGTAGGCGTGGATCTGATCCACCACCTCTTTGATTTCGTCCACTTCCCAGATTTCGCCGGGCATCTTGTTGTGGAGCGCCCAGACGATGCTGGTCACGCCGGGGATCTGCTTGATGTCCGCCAGAGTGACAGGGTCGTTGCCCTCGCCGTACCAGCGCCATCCCATTTTCATAGGCATAGGGGTTCCTCCTTTGATTGTTTATTTTGGGGTCAGACCGGCTGCCGCCGTCTGACCGTTTCCATAAAATCAGGCGTTCAGGGCCTCATGGAGGGTCTTGCGGACAGCACCCACACCGGCCAGCTCCGCCACAAAGTAGCCCTCGATCTTCTCCGCCAGCACGGTCTCGGTCAGATCCAAGCCGAAGATGGAAGCGTTGCTCAGAATGCCCTTCAGCTGACCCTGGTAGGTCTCGGGCTTGCCAACCTCAATACCGGCGAGTTTCGCCTGAATGTCGTCCTTCAGAGGATCAGAGGAAACCTCAAAGGCCTTTCCCTCATCGTCCACAGCCAGCAGATACCGCAGCCAGCCGGCCAGAGCCAGGGGAATGCTCACCAGATTGTTCAGATCCATGCCCTGGGCGATATAGCTCTTAATGGTCTCACCGAACCGGATGCCCACCTTCTGGGAGGTATCAGTAGCAATCCGCTGGGGCGCGTCGGGCATGAAGGGGTTGGGCAGTCTCTGCTCCACCACCTCGTCAATGAAGGCCTTGGGATCCAGAATGCCGGGATTTACCACCACAGGCAGGCCTTCCACATAGCCCAGCCGCTTGATGAGGGCGACAATGTCCGCGTCCTTCATCTCGTCGCAGATCAGGGTGTAGCCCAGCATGCAGCCGTAAACGCTCATTGCGGTGTGCAGGGGGTTGAGGCAGGTGGTAACCTTCATCCGCTCGGTCTTGTTCACGGTCTCCCGGTCGGTGAGGAATACACCGGCCTTTTCCAGAGGAGGACGGCCGTTGGGGAACTTGTCCTCGATGACCAGGTACTGGGGCCGCTCGGCGTTGACAAAGGCGGCGATGAAGGTGTTCTTGGCGGTGATGATGGGGGTCATGTCTTCGATATTGTCCTTCAGGAGGGACTCCTCCACCATCTTGTGGGGGCGAGGGGTAATCTTGTCGATCATGGACCAGGGGAAGGCGATCTTAGACTCGTCTTCCAGGTAGTCGATAAAGTCCTGACCCACAAAGCCCTTTTCGGCCCAGGCCTTGGCAACGGTCATGACGCTGCTCTGGAGCTTCTCGCCGTTGTGGGAGCAGTTGTCCATGGAAACAACAGCCAGAGGATAGCCGCCGGCGCGGAACCGCTCAAACAGCAGAGCCGCCACCATGGACATAGCGTGCCGGGCGGAAGCGGGGCCTTCGTTCATATCCGCCTGGACAACGGGCATCAGGCTGCCGTCGGGGCGGTACAGGGCGTAGCCCTTCTCGGTAATGGTAAAGGAGATCATCTGAAGGCCGGGATCCACGAAGATGCTGCGGAAGCGCTCCATCATTTCCGGCTCGGCGGAGTTTGCCCGAAGACCTTCCGCCACGGAGCCGATGATTTCCCGGCTGGTGGTGCCGTCGGGATTCAGGGTGACCATCATGGTCAGGCTGTCATAGGGGGTGTAGATCTTGTCAATGATATCGTAGTCGAAGGTATCGGCGGCGATAATGCCCCGGTCGGAAAGGCCACGGTTCAGCAGATCCTGCTGGAGAGCGGCAATAAAGCCACGGAAAATATTGCCCGCGCCGAAGTGTACCCACATGGGATGCTCCTTCGTACGGGCGACCATGGCCTCATGGTCAAAGGCAGGAAGTTTGACACCCAGCTGTTCCCACTGGGCAGATTCATTTCGGATGGAAGCGGCATTCATCTTCATGGCAATCTTCTCCTTTTTTAATTTCGTTTTTCCTGGGAATCTTTTGTTCCCCTGATTACAGATATTAGTATACCTCAGAATTTTTACAAATTAAATTGATGAAATTGCTTGATACATTGTAAAAATTGCGTTATACTGTATATATATATTTTTTCTGTAAAATAACCCTTAGGAGGATGCTCAATGGCAGGCGTTTACAGTCTCTACACCTCCCGTCAGCACATGATTGAAGGGGAGTATGAGGTCTATCGCTACCAAACGCCCGATGTAGACGAGGTAGCGCTGCACCACCATGATTTTTATGAAATTTACATGCTCCTCCGAGGGCAGGTGGCCTACACGGTAGAAAACCACCTGTACCACATGGAGCCGGGCGACATAATGCTGGTCAGCCCCCTGGAGCTGCATCAGGCCCGTGTATCCACCGGCAAAGACGCCTATGAACGAATCGTGCTGTGGGTATCCACCGAGTACCTCAGGTCCCTTTCCAGCCCGGGCACCGATCTGACCCAGTGCTTCATGACCGGCCACGCCAATCTGCTTCGCCTTCCCGGCTCGGACAGCGCCCCTGTGCGCCGGGAGCTGGAACGGCTGAGCGGCTTCCACGGCAGCGCCGATTACGGCAGCGACCTGCTGGCCAGAAACAGTCTGATCCGGGTGATGGTAGAGATTAACCGGGCCGCCATGAACAGCGGTGTCACCGGCGACTGGCGTTCCGACCAGGTGGTGGACGGCGTGGTGGCCTACATCAACGACCATTTCAGCGAGCCGCTGACCCTGGACGACCTGGCGGAACGTTTTTTCATCAGCAAGTATCACCTGCTTCGAAAATTTGACGCCCAGGTGGGCACCACCGTTCACCGATACATTCTGCAAAAACGGCTGATTATTGCCAAGCAGCAGATTTCCAGCGGCGTCAGTCCCAGCCAGGCAAGCCTAAACTGCGGCTTCGGCGACTACGCCAACTTCTACCGGGCTTTTCGAAGGGAATTCGGCGTGCCCCCACGTCAGTACGCTCAAAGCGCCGCCGGTGAACACGAGTTATAAGAATAAAACGCCCCGGAACGGCACATCACAAAATGCCGTTCCGGGGCATGATTCAGCTTTCCAGTCCGCACTTCTCCCGTATCCACTGAAATACGTCCTCATAGACCTCGTTTTTATTGATCTCGTTGAGAATCTCGTGACGGCCCAGAGGGTAAATCCGCAGGGAAACGTCCCCCATTCCAGCCCTTTTGAATGCCTCGGCGCTCTTTTTGACGCCCTTTCCATAACTGCCCACAGGGTCATCCCCGCCGGCAATGAAGAAGACAGGAAGCTCCTTGCGCATAGCACCCAGGCTGACCGGCTTTTCAATGTAGGCGATTCCCTTCATCATCTCCCGGAGCAGTCCGGCGCTGGCGGTAAAGCCGCACATGGGATGGGCAATGTAGGCATCCACCTGAGCCTTGTCCCGGGTGAGCCAGTCAAACTCCGTGCGGGGATGCTCCACCCGCTTGTTGTAGCCGCCAAAAACCAGATTCTGCAGCTTCTCACTGGGCTTTGTCTCCCCGTCCTTTTTGCAGACGGCGTCCACCATTTTGATGGCAGCGGGCAGAAGCGCGGCAGGCTGCCAGCCTGTGCCGCAGATAATGGCGGCGGAAATGCCGCTGTCCGGGTATTTGCACAGCATGGTTCTTGCCATAAAGGAGCCCATGGAGTGGCCGAACAGAATGTAAGGAAGTCCCGGAAATTCCTTCCGGGTATCCTCCAGCAGGCGGTAGCTGTCCGCCACGGCGGTAAACCAGCCGCCGTGGAAGTAGCCCTGAATGCCGTCTCCGTTCACAGACTGGCCGTGACCCATGTGATCCTCCGCCACCACCAGAATGCCCCGGTGGTTTAAATACCGGGCGAAGTCGTCGTAGCGCTCGATATACTCCGCAATGCCGTGTACGATCTGTAAGACAGCCCGCGTCTCTCCCTCCGGCGTCCAGCGGCAGCCGTGGATCCTGCCGGTACCCTGGGAGTCATACCAGAAATCCGTGCGCATATCAGTCAACCACCTGGTAGTCCGCGTCGGTAATGGCCTTTTTCAGGGCCGCCACGTCGGCGGTACCGGTGACGGTGACCGTCTTGGCTGCCAAATCCACCACGGCCTCTACCGTACCGGGAACACTCTTGCAGGCCTTTTCCACCCGGGCCTTGCAGTGGCCGCACATCATACCCTCTACCTTGATAACTGTTTCCATATTCGTTTCCTCCTGAATATTGTTATTTTCTTCCAAAATGACTGGAACTGTATCCTGCTCCGCCCCATCCTTCAGGGCGGTTTTGGATCTAAAGAACCGCAGACGCAGAGCGTTGCTTACCACGAACACGCTGCTCATGCTCATAGCCGCCGCGCCAAGCATGGGACTGAGCAGCAGGCCGAAGGGAAGATACAGCACACCGGCGGCCACGGGAATGCCCAGGGTGTTATAGAAGAACGCCCAGAACAGGTTCTCCCGGATGTTGCGGATGGTGGCCTTGCTCAGTTCGATGGCCCCGCTGACGGCGGTCAGGCTGCTGTTCATCAGCACCACATCCGCGGACTCCATGGCAATGTCCGTACCGGCCCCAATGGCCATACCCACGTCGGCGGTTACCAGTGCGGGGGCGTCGTTGATGCCGTCGCCTACCATCAGCACCCGGTGTCCCTGCTCCTGCAATGCCTTGACGGCGCTGGCCTTGTCCGTGGGCAGCACGTCGGAGATCACATGGGTAATCCCGGCGGAAGCGCCGATGGCCCTGGCCGTCGCCTCGTTGTCGCCGGTAAGCATGACCACATCCAGGTGCAGACTCTGCATGGCGGCAATGGCCGAGGCGGAATCGGGCTTTAACACATCAGCGGCGGCAATGGTACCCAGATACCGGCCGGTTTCATCGGCAAAGTGCAGGGGGGTCTTCCCCTGACCCGCCAGGCTTTCCATATTGGGAATGGCCACGCCCAGCTCCTCCATAAGCCGTCCGTTGCCGCCGTAGCAGCGAAGGCCGTTTACGGTTCCCGCGACGCCCCGTCCGGGCAGTGTCTCAAAGTTCTCCGCCTCCGGGAAGTTGGTGCCCTCCGCCTTCTTCAAAATGGCCTTGGCGAAGGGATGCTCGGACTTGCTTTCCAGAGCGGCGGCAATTCCCAGCAGCTCCCCGCCGCTGACGCTTCCCGGAAGCACATCTGTCACCTCCGGCTTGCCGGTGGTCAGGGTGCCGGTCTTGTCCAGCACCACCGTATCCACATGGTGGAGATTTTCCAGCGCCTCCGCGTTCTTAAACAGTACGCCCATCTGAGCGCCCCGTCCTGTGCCCACCATAATGGCCACAGGGGTCGCCAGACCCAAGGCGCAGGGGCAGGAGATCACCAGCACGGAAATGGCGCAGTTCAGAGAAAACTCCATACTGTATCCCGCAATCATCCATGCAAGGAAAGTCACGGCGGCAATGGCCATCACCACGGGCACAAATACCCCGGCGATCTTATCGGCAAGCCGGGCAATGGGTGCCTTGGAGCCCCCCGCTTCCTCCACCATCCGAATCACCTGGGCCAGGGTGGTATCCTCCCCCACCTTGTCCGCCCGGAATTCCAGATATCCCTCCGTATTGATGGTAGCGGCCGCCACCGTATCCCCGGGACCCTTTTCCACGGGAACGCTTTCCCCCGTCAGGGCGCTCTGGTCAACGGCGGCCCGGCCCTTCAGCACCGTGCCGTCCACGGGAATGCTTCCGCCGGAACGGACAACCACCCGGTCACCAACCACCACCTGCTCCACGGGAACCTCCAGGGTCTCCTCTCCCCGGATCACCATAGCGGTCTTGGGGCTTAAGTCCATCAAGGCCCGGATGGCGTCGCCGGTGCGGCCCTTGGCCCGGGTTTCCAGGTATTTTCCCAGGGTAATCAGGGTCAGGATCATGGCGGCGGATTCAAAATACAGGTTCTCGCTGTAGGTCCGCACCAAATCCCAGTCACCGTGACCCATGCCCCAGGCCATCCGGAACAGGGCCGCCACGCCGTACAGGAGAGCCGCTGTGGAGCCCACCGCAATCAGGGAGTCCATGTTGGGCGCTCTGTGCCACAGGGCCTTAAAGCCCCGGCTGTAGTATACCCGGTTTAAGTAAACCGGCGGCAGAGTCAGGAAAAATTGCAGCAGGGCGGCCACCAGGGCATTTTCCAGGCCGTGGTACCAGCCGGGAGCGGGCAGGCCGATCATGTGACCCATGGTAAAGTACATGAGAACCACAAGGCAGACAGCGGAACCGATGATCCGGTTGCGGACGGCCTTCAGCTCGTCTTCCTTTTCCTTTTTATGGTCTTCTTCCTTCTTTTTGATCTTTCCCGGAAGAGAGGCGTGATAGCCGGCGTTTTCCACCGCCTGCACAATCTCCTCCGCTATTGTCTCGGTGGCGGCCTCCACCTGCATGGTGCCTGCCAGCAGGTTCACATCCGCCTTTTCCACGCCTTCCACGGCTCTGGTCACCTTTTCCACCCGGGCCGAGCAGGCCGCGCAGGTCATGCCGGTGACTTCAAACTGCATCTTCATAGCATTTCCCCTCTACAACATGATTCCCAATTTCTGTCTGAAAATCAAGAAAACTTTTTGAATATTCCTGAAATTTTGTTTGACAGGGACGTATCTTTATGATAGTATTCTACCATACATTGCGGAAAATGCAAGTACGCACTTATTTGTACTATACTACCCAAAAAGATACCAATGGAGGCTTTCTATGGAATACAAGGAAAATTGTCCGGTGGAAGCAACGCTGGATCTGATCGGCGGAAAATATAAGGCTCTGATTCTCTGGCACCTGTCCGACGGGAAGCTGCGATTTTCCGAGCTGCGGGACCGGATCCGAAAGGCCACTCCAAAAATGCTGACCCAGCAGCTTCGGGAGCTGGAAAGTGAGCATTTGATCCACCGGGAGGTCTTCGCCGTTATTCCGCCCAGGGTTGAGTATTCCCTCACGGAAACCGGAAAAAGTCTGATGCCCATTCTGGTCGCCATGCGGGACTGGGGCGCGGACTTTCTTCGAAGCAGGAATCAGGAACCCCACTGTTTTATGATGGGCTCAGATCCCATAACCCAATCCAATTGAGATTTCAGGAGGCACTATGAATATTAAAGTTATTTCCGACAGCACCTGCGACCTGTCCCCGGAGCTGGTTCAGGCGAACGACATCACCATCACGCCGCTGATCGTCATGAAAAACGGAGAAGAATTCTACGACGGCCAAACCATCGTCCCCAATGACATCTTCGCCCATGTGGCTGCCGGCGGTGAGCTTTGCACCACGGCTGCCCGCAGTGTTGGTTTCTATGTGGATACCTTCCGTCCCTTTGCGGAAAAATACGACGGCGTGGTGCACATCACCATCAGCTCCGATTTTTCCTCCAGCTTCCAGAACGCCACCCTCGCCGCCTCGGAATTTGATAACGTCCTGGTTGTGGATTCCCGGAACCTGTCCACCGGCCAGGGTCTGCTGGTGCTGAAGGCCTGTGCGCTGGCAAAGACCGTATCCTCTCTGGACGAGCTGAAAACCGCTCTGGAAGACTACTCCAGCAAGGTGGAAGCCAGCTTTGTGGTTGACAAGCTGGACTACCTGGTGAAGGGCGGCCGCTGCTCCTCCGCCGCTGCCCTTGGGGCGAACCTGCTGAATCTGAAGCCCTGCATTGAGGTCAGGGACGGCAAGATGATCGTTGGCAAAAAATACCGTGGTAAATTTGCCAAGTGCCTGGCAAGCTATGTAACGGATCGTCTGGAAGGCCGGGAGGACATCGATCAGAGCGTCCTGTTTATCACCTACACCCAGGTTTCCCAGGAAGTCCTCGACGCCGTGCGGGAAGCCGTCCGTACTTACGGCCGCTTTTCGGAAATTTACGAAACCGTTGCCGGCTGCACCGTCTCCTGCCACTGCGGTCCCGGCACCCTGGGCATTCTCTTCGCGAGGAAATAATCCTTTGGCTCTGTACCGCTTTTTTCGGGACAGAGCCAAACCATGTCAGCGCTTTTTTGACAGGAGGTTCCATGGATAACGAAGCCTTACTTGATATGGCGGCGGACCTGGGCTACGAGCTGGCGATCTCCGGTGCGGAGACCTTCCGTGTGGAGGAAAGCGTCAGCCGGGTGCTGGCCGCCTACGGACTGCAGGCGGAAGTGTTTGCCATCCCCAATCTGCTGATTGTGAGCCTGATCCAGCCGGACGGGCACAACCTCACCCGTGTACGGCGCATCGGCAGCCACGGCAACGATCTGGACGCCGTGGAAAAATTCAACGGTCTGAGCCGTATTTTATGCAATCGCAAACCCGAGCCTCAGACAGCGCAGGAGATGTTCTCCCGGGTCAAAGGAGAATACCTGCTGGAATATCCCCTTCCCGTCCAGCATCTGGGGGCGTTTTTCGGCGGCGCCGGCTTCAGTCTCTTTTTCGGCGGCAGACTGGCGGACTTCTTCTGCGCCGGCGCCTGCGGTGTCGTCATCAGCCTGGTGCAGAAATTTCTCACAAAGCGAAGGGCCAATTCCTTCTTTCAGACCATTGCCGCCGCCTTCCTCATGGCGCTGCTGGCCTACGCTCTGGGCGCGCTGGGTCTGACCGCGAATCCTGACGCGGTGACCATGGGCGCGCTGATGCTGCTGGTTCCGGGACTGCTGTTTACCAACGCCATGCGGGATATCATCTACGGCGACACCAATTCCGGCGTCAACCGAATCGTCCAGGTATTCCTCATCGGCGTCGCCATCGCCCTGGGCACCGCCACCGCCTGGCGGCTTGCCACATCCCTCTGGGGAATCCCTCAGAGCATTGCGCCCATAAACTATTCCATTATCGCCCAATGCTTCTTCGTCTTTATCAGCTGCTGCGGATTCGCGGTGCTGTTTAACATCCACGGCCCTGGTATGCTTCTGTGCGCCTTAGGCGGTGCCCTTTCCTGGGCGGTGTACCTGATTGTGCTGGAAATGGGCTGCAGTGATCTTCTTGCCTATTTCTGGTCGGGGCTTTTTTCCTCTGTATATTCGGAAACCATGGCACGGATTCGGAAATATCCCGCAATTTCCTATTTGGTAGTTTCCATTTTCCCCATGATCCCGGGAGCCGGGGTCTACCGGGCCATGAGCTACGCCCTCCAGCGGGAAATGGACGCCTTCGTAAAAACCGGCCTGCACACCGCCGCCATTGCCGGGATTCTGGCCGTGGGCATTCTCCTCGGCTCCACCGTATTCCGGATGTATTCCGACTGGCATGGAAAAAAACGGTGATTTACAAAAACAGGGAGAAGCTTCAAATTTCTCCCTGTTTTCTTTTGTCACAGTCTGCTGAACACATCTCCCAGGCTTTCGTGGAGCACCAGATCCGCCTGGCTGTCATAGGGCGTTTCGTCCCGGTTAATCAGCACCAGCCGGTTGCCCCGGTAGTAATGGATCAGTCCCGCCGCCGGGTACACCGTCAGGCTGGTGCCCGCCACAATGAGCAGATCGGCGCCGCGGATGGCCATGACGCTTTTTTCAATGGCGTCCTGGTCCAGGCTTTCCTCGTACAGCACCACGTCCGGCTTCACAATGCCGCCGCAGCCGCATCTGGGTATGCCCTGGGTGTCCCGAATGAACTCCGCCGGATAGAACTGACCGCACCGGGTGCAGTAATTGCGCAGAACAGAGCCGTGGAGCTCATAGACCCGTTTGCTGCCCGCCTTTTGATGCAGGCCGTCAATATTCTGGGTCACCACAGCGGCCAGCCTTCCCTCCGCTTCCCACCGGGCCAGCACCTTGTGGGTGATGTTTGGCTCAAAGCCCAGGGGCAGCATTTTCTCCCGGTAGAACCGGAAGAAGCACTCCGGACGGCGCTCATAGAAGGTATGGCTGATAATGGTTTCCGGCGGATAGTCAAAGTGCTGGCTGTACAGCCCGTCCACGCTCCGGAAATCCGGGATGCCGGATTCCGTTGACACGCCCGCTCCCGTAAAGGCAACGATTCTGCGGCTTTCCGCCGCCCATCGTTTCAAAGTTTCGATGTCGTTCATAATAACGCCTCCTTGTCCTTATCATACAGGATTGTCCCTATTTTCGCAAGTGGGTTGCGGTGAAAATAGTCCTTTACAAAAGGATTGGGCAATGATAATATAA
The DNA here is from genome assembly GCA_002362625.1 of Clostridiales bacterium UBA3259. The sequence continues at coordinate 15,466 of DEUP01000045.1, read as the reverse complement.
AAACGCTTAAAACCCGGATTTTTAAAGATTTTTTGTGGAGGTTCATAACAATGCTCAAACGCCTTGCTTGCCTGCTGCTTACCGGACTGCTCGTTCTTACACTGCTGCCGACAGCCGTGTTCGCCGAGGATGAGGAGCAGACGGAGCCGCCACCGGGCAGTGTGAATGAAATGCCTACAGGGCTTAGGCTCAGTGTCACCGCCAGCAAAAACAATCCGGCGGTGGGAGACACAGTGCAGTACACCCTAAACCCCACGGGTGAGACGCCACACGGCAACCCGCGTCCGCTGAATGGTTTTACATACAAGTATCGTTACAGCGTCATGCAGTTTGTGGATGGCCAATGGCAGTCTGTCATTGACCCCAGCAACCAGTCCTTTCAGGAAAACAATGTTTTCAGCTTCACATTCATCAGCGGCAATAAGTATCAGTTAGACTTTTATGTCATGGAAATGTACCCCAACCCAACAGAACCGGGGTTTTTCTCTAATAGCGAAAGGCACACGATTTATGTCACGCCAACCGGCACTGGCCAAACGGTAGAAGAGGCCGCGGACAAGGTGGTGGCACAGTGCCGCGCCGCATTGCCAAACGGCAGCCAGTATGACTATGCCCTCTGGCTGCACGACTGGATCCTAGCCCACTGCGAGTATGATTACAACGGAACAGGGGTGCTTTGCAGCGCGGAGGGCGTGTTCTTCTATGGCAAAGGCACCTGCGCCGCCTATCGCTCCGCGTACGAGATGCTGCTTAACCGCGTGAACATACCAAACAAACGATGCACAGGCAACGGCCATGAGTGGAACGCCGTCAGACTTGACGGAAAGTGGTACCAGATAGATGTTACCTGGGATGACGTGGACTACAGTGAAGCGTTTTCCTATTATAAGCATCTCTACTTCGGCCTGACCGACGAGCTGATGAGGGCCGTCCATTCCGACCACATCACCGATCCCAGCTGCCCCTCAAATTCTCTGGAGCAAAACTACTTTATAAAAACCGGACAGATACGCACCTGGTCCAACAGATTTACGACGGGCATTACTGAGCAGCTGAAAGCGGGGCGTACAAGCTTTTCCCTTCCTGTGACTACCTCGGAACCAGATACAACCAAGCGCGTTCTCTACGGCATCGCGGCCTATGATCTTTCCACTCGTGAGTGGAAGCCGGGCAACGGCAAGACATACCGCCTCAGTGCGCACTATCAGAATAACGCGCTCTATTTCACCGCCCAGGAAATCAGCGTGCCGAAGCCCACCGAACCAGTCCCCACCGACCCAGTCCCCACCAAACCAGCCCCCACTGAACCGGTCCCCACCGACCCAGCCCCCACTGAACCGAAGGACTACTCGCTGGACAACATTGTGAAGCTTCACAGCGGCAAATCCGTCATTCTCTGTGTGGATGGGGCAGACCGATCCCCGGACGCAAGCGGCAGCTTTGGCGGCGTCACGCTGGCTGTGGGAAAGGATTGCCTCGTCACGGCCTATGAATACAACCTGCCCGCAGGCTCCGACGTACACCGGATGTACCCGACGGGTATGTATGTATATAAGCTTGAGAGAGGCAAGAGCGGGTACAGCCTTAAAAGACTGTCCGCCCTTGATAATTTGCTCAGCTATAGCGGCAGCTCCATCCGAATCACCGGAAAAAAAGGCATCCGCATGATCACCAGCATCGAAAAATCCGTCAAATCCGCGCTGATTAACAAGGGTCTGTCCGGCTATACCCTGGAGGAGTACGGCACACTGCTGTGCTATTCCAGCGAGATCCAAAACGGCTCTCTTAGCCTTAGCGACAGCTATGCCCGCCATAACTACGCCTACAGCCGTGCCGCCGGCGCGGATCCGGTGTTCGCCTACTCCGGCAGCAAGGTACAGTACACCAATGTGCTGGTGGGATTTACAAACAAGCAGTGCAAGGACGATATTGCCATGCGCCCGTACATCATACTCCAGGGATCCGACGGCAAGCGGGTGACGCTGTATGGCGGCACTGTTCACCGCAGTATCGGCTATATCGCCTACCAAAACCGCAGCGCCTTTTCACCCGGCACCGCAGCGTACCAATATATCTGGGATATCATCCACTATGTGTACGGCAACCGGTATGATAAAGATTACAGGGGGTAAATCATGAAAAAAACAATTGCGGCCTGCCTTTGCGCTGTTATGATGCTGCTCGCCGGCTGCGGAGCCACCGCGACGCCGGCGCCCTCCGGCTCCACACCCACGACAGAGCCGACCTCTCCGCCTGCGACCGCACCCGTGACAGAGCCAACCCTTCCGCCGGAGACCATTCCGGAAACCGACGATGGGGAGGTCGTCGCCCTTGAAGCCCCCGCGGTTCTGGCCGTACTCGAACGTGGAGAACCGCTCCTTATAGAGGGCGAATGGGAGGATTACTACATCGTAAGCACGGCCTATGGCAGGGGCTATGTGGAAAAGCGCCTTGTGGCGTATGACGGCGAGGAGGAGACCGAGCCAAAAACAATGTTTGCCAAGCGCAATGCCGAGCTGTTCACCGGCTATCTCCTGCGCGGAGAGCCGGAGCGGACGCTCAGCACCAATACCGAGCTTCAGCTTCTGGCCGACCTTGGAGATTGCTGCCTTGTTGAACTCGACGGGGTTTTGGGATATGTGCCCACCGACATGCTGAGCGAAAACCGCATCCGCAGCTCCGGTTCCTCCGGAGGCAGTGAAGGCGGCGGGGGCGGCGGGGGAGGCGGCGGTGCCCCATCCGCCGGTGCTGATGGCGGCGATATCAGTCTCACAGCGTTTGGAGGGGCGCCCATTGTCTGTGTGAATCTCAGCGCAAGCAGTGCGGCAGCTGCCCACGTAATCTCCATTGAGGCGGAGCTTTACGCGGTTGTTTACCAGCGCGGGGATCATGTGCGGGTATTCTCGGAGGAGGACGGCATTTGCACGCTCTATATTGACGGCGTTTTTGCCACGGTGGAACGGCGCTGCCTGATGCTTGAAGGCGACGAAGCCTTTGAGAGCAGAGCCGGCTATACCGCCTACGGCGCGAATATTTTCCGTAGCATTGACCTCCGGGGCGAGGTGCTGGACAGCCCCAAAACAAACACGGAGCTTACCCTTCTCTGGGAGTTTGAAAACCGCTATCTTGCCTCTGCGCCCGACGGAACACTGGGCTATATCTCCGCGGACATGGTACGCAATCGTCCCATTGTTCACAGAAATCCCGGCTCCGATGGCGGTGGCGGCGGAGGCGGCAGCAGCGGAGGCGGCGAATGGTCTGATCCGGTGCTGTGAAGCCCCGCTGGGGGTAATGTGTCGAAACCCGTGATTCCTTTTGTACAAAGGAAGCTCTGAATAAATCGTCTGCGGCTGGAGGAAAAGATTCGCTGTCCAGCCGCAGATATTTTATGGGAGCTTCCCCCTTTTTTCATCCTCCTCCATCTCCTTCAGCAGCTTCTGATCCTGCTTGGAGGAAAGATCCAGTTTCTCATACATATCCGGCCGCCTGACCCTTGTGCGGCGGAGGGACTGCTTTCTGCGCCATAGCCGGACCTTTTCATGATTGCCGGAGGTAAGAATCTCCGGAATCTCTCTGCCATGCCACACAGCGGGCCGGGTGTACTGGGGATATTCCAGCAGGCCGTTAAAATGGCTTTCGTCCTCAAAGCACTCCGGATCTGCCAGCACGCCGGGAACCATCCGGCATACGGCGTCCGTCACCGCCATGGCGGCGATTTCCCCGCCGGTCAGCACAAAATCCCCCAGGGAGATTTCCTCGTCCACGCACTCGTCAATGAACCGCTGATCGATGCCCTCATAGTGGCCGCAGACCAGAATCAGGTTCTCCATTTTGCTTAAGCGTATGGCATCCGCCTGCCGGAAGGTATGGCCGCAGGGAGAGAGGTAAATGGTATGCACCGGCCCGCCGGCCTCGTCGCAGGCCGCCTCCCAGCAGCGGTAAATGGGATCCGCCGCCATCACCGCGCCCCGGCCGCCGCCGTAGGGGTAGTCGTCCACCTGGTTCTGCTTGTTCGCGGTATAGTCCCGGATCTGGTGGGTGTCGATGGTGATGTAGCCCCTCTCCTGGGCACGGCCCAAAATGCTTTCGCTGAGCACATCCCCCAGTGTCTCCGGGAACAGGGTCAAAATGTCAATTCTCATCGCTGGCCATTCCTTCCAGAAGCTTTACTGTCATCTCGTTCTTTTCAAGATCCGTGGAAAGGATAAATTCCTTCACAGCGGGAATCAGATATTCCCGCGTCCCCCGGACCACATACACACAGTTTCCGGGATAGTCCAGCACCTCGGCGATCTTTCCGATGGCTTCCCCATCCGCAACCACATCCATACCGATAAGCTCCGCGGCGAAGATCACATCATCCGAAATGTCCTCCCGGTACAGTTCCAGAGTCTTTCCCCGGAGAAGCTGTGCCTGCTCCATGGTGTCAACCCCGGCAAGCTTTATGAGGTTGCAGCTTTTCTGCACCCGGACAGCTTCCATGACATATTCTTTTCCGTCAATGCGGCAGCGTTCAAAGTCTAAAAGATCTTCCGGGCTGTCCAGCCAGGTGAGCAGCTTTATTTCTCCACGGACCCCGTGGGTGGTGACGATCTCACCGGCTTCTATGAATGGCAGCTTCATGTGTTTTCCTCCATAGGTAATTTATCGAAACTCCCGTTTCGGGATGTATACGCAATGCAATTGGGATCTCTGCCCCGAATAACGAAGAAAGCGTGACAAAAATGCCACGCAAGCCTCGCAGAGTTTGCCGCCGCAGCGGCAAATAAAATTTAGTCATTTTCTGCCGGGGCGTGTACCTGGCAGAAAATTCCGCTCAGTCTGCGCAGTGTACGAAGTGCATGAAGCAGACTGCAATTTTCTCTCTCTCAAAGCCCCAAAGGGGATTTAAGACAGCTTAAACGAAAAATGCGTGACAAACTGTCACGCATCATCGTTTAATCCACGATCTCGACCGTGACCTTCTCGCCAGTGCGCTGGGCTACAGTCTTAATAATGGTGCGAATCTCTTTCGCGATTCGTCCCTGGCGGCCGATCACCTTGCCCATGTCACCCTCGGCAACACGCAGCTCCAGCACCTTGCCGTCCTCATTTTCGATTTCGGTAACGGTGACTGCCTCAGGATCATCCACCAGATTCTTTGCCATATACAGCAAAAGTTCTTTCATGTGGCCTTTCTCCTTTGGGGCTCTTACAGCACGCCGGCGTTCTTCAGCAGGCCGCGAACGGTGTCGGTGGGCTGTGCGCCGTTCTTGATCCAGTTCTGGGCCTTCTCGGCGTCGACGGTGATGGTAGCGGGCTGGGTCAGGGGATTGTAAGTGCCGATCTCCTCGATACAGCGGCCATCACGGGGAGAACGGGAGTCAGCGACAACAATACGGTAGTAAGGAGCCTTCTTAGCGCCCATTCTTCTCAGTCTGATCTTAACCATGAGAGTTTCACCTCCATAATTTTTAAATTTAAAGTATATCGCAAAGCAGTTTGCTTAGAGCGAACATTTTCAGGATTCCTTAGAATCCGGGGAAACCGCCGCCAAAGCCGCCCATACGGCTCAGGCGCTTCATTTTCTTCCCGGCGCCGGGGCCGGAGAACTGCTTCATGAGCTTGCGCATCTGCTCAAAGGACTTGAGCAGCCGGTTCACATCCTCCACCTTCACACCGGCGCCGGCGGCAATCCGCTTCTTCCGGCTTCCGCCGATGATTTCCGGCTTTTCCCGCTCCTTAGGGGTCATGGACAGGATGATGGCCTCCGTGTGAGCCATGGCCTTGGGATCCAGCTTCACGCCCTTCAGGTTAGCACCGCCGGGCATCTGAGCCAGAATGTCCTCCATGGAACCCATGGACTTCATCTGCGCCAGCTGGTCGTAGAAGTCCTGGAGGGTGAAGCGGTTGGACTTGAGCTTCTTCTCCATCTCGGCGGCCTTCTGGGCGTCGTAAGCCTTTTCCGCCTTCTCGATAAGGGTGAGCATGTCGCCCATGCCCAGGATCCGGTTTGCCATCCGGTCGGGATGGAAGGGCTCAATATCCTCCAGCTTTTCGCCGATGCCCGCGAACTTGATGGGCTTGCCGGTAACCGCCCGGACAGACAGGGCCGCGCCGCCTCTGGCGTCGCCGTCCAGCTTACTGAGCATGACGGAATCAATGTCCAGCCAGTCGTTAAAGCTCTGAGCGGCGTTCACCGCGTCCTGGCCGGTCATGGCATCCACCACCAGCATGATCTCGTCAGGCTTTACGGCGGCCTTTATATTCTTCAGCTCGTTCATCAGGTTCTCGTCCACATGGAGACGGCCGGCGGTGTCCAGAAACACCATATCGTAGCCCCGCTGACGGGCGTAGAGCACCGCTTCCTTCGCGGTTTGAACAGGATCCTGGGTGCCTCTCTCAAAAACAGGAATGCCCAGCTTTTCGCCGCAGACCTGGAGCTGCTGTATAGCGGCAGGCCGGTAAATGTCGCAGGCCACCAGCAGAGGATTTCTGCCCTGCCGCTTTTGCAGACCGGCCAGCTTACTGCCGTTGGTGGTCTTACCGGCGCCCTGGAGGCCCACCAGCATGACCACGGTGGGGCCGTTGGGGTTAATGGTAATATGCTTGACGCTGCTGCCCATGAGCCTGCACAGCTCCTCGTTGACGATCTTCACGATCATCTGGGCCGGGGTCAGAGATTCCAGCACATCCGCGCCTACGCAGCGGTCGGTGACGGTCTTCACAAAATCCTTGGTCACCTTATAGCTGACGTCCGCTTCCAGCAGGGCCATACGGATCTCCCGCATGGCCTCCTTCACGTCCGCTTCTTTCAGGCGGCCTTTGCCCCGAAGCTTTTTGAAGGTTGCGGAAATTTTTTCAGTTAAGCCTTCAAATGCCATAATTACTCCTTAAGCGTGGTAACAGCGGCCTGAATCCGCTGAGAAAGTGCCAGCACCGCGGCATCGGGAATTTTGCTCAGTTCCCCAGTCGCGTCCTGAATTTCCTGAAGGGCCTGGCGGACAGCTCTGTCCCGCCGAACCATGCCGATGTTTTCCTCCATCCGGCGCAGGAGCGCCTCCGTCCTTGTCAGGTTATCGTATACCGCCTGGCGGCTGACGCCCTGGGCTTCGGCAATCTCCCCAAGGGACAGATCCTGATTGTAACGCAGGTCGAAGCATTCCTTCTGCTTCTCGGTGAGCATACCGCCGTAGTAGTCAAACAGCAGTGCCATTGTGAGCGCGTCCATCCGGTTCCTCCCTCTGTCAAGGTTTTACCCTTGAAACCTGAGCTATTATAGCATGTCCTTCGAACAGTGTCAAGTATTTTTCCCGCACATGTAAAAAAGTCTTTCTTATTTTTGTGGATTTCCCCCAGGCATCACAGCCGATACCACCGGGAACGCTCTCCCGTTTTCAGGAAGCCCAGCCTTTCATACAGCCGGATTGCCCTATGGTTGGTGGAGGCCACCTCCAATGTCATGGTATCCCCTTCCACCAGAGACATCAGGGTGTGCATCACCGTCTCCCCCATCCCCGGCTCCGCCGCCACGCACAGAAGCTCGCAGTCGTTGAGCCAGCCAATTCCGAGAAGCCGCCCGTCCCGGTGGACGAAGTAAGCGCCGCCGGTTTTAAGAATCTCTTCCTCGTCCCGTTTTTCCAGGGTAGCGGCATTGTCAACGTCCGCCATCCGCTCATTGCAATACTGCCGCCACCGTTCCACTGTGGCCTCCGTCACCGGGAACAGGCAGGCAAGCTTTTCCCTGTCCACCCAGGCCGTTGCGGACATTTTTAAAACAGCGGTATGCAAAGGATACCGTTCCAGCGCCCCATGCCCCGTGGCGTAGACTTTCTCCGCTCCCGCCAACCGGCAGAAGTCCACGCATTCCTTCAGGTGGGCGTCAAAGCCATCCGGCTGGATTTCCCGGACGGTGATGTAGGCGGTCTTCCGATAGGGGATCTCCTTCAGCACCAGACTGGACACCCCGAATTCCGTCGTAAAAAGTGGAAAGTTCCGCATGTATTTCCCCCCCTTTTCCCATAGTATAGCAGTTTTTTTCGTTCCCGCAAGGGCTTTTTCCGGAAAAATGCTTCTTTTCTTTGTGCAATATCACAGGAAACCTCCCGGGTTACCCGTTAAAAAATTTCATCATTCCACAAACATTTAAGGAAAATAGCCAAAACCACCTTTTTCAGGTTGATTTCCTGATTTTCTCGTGTATAATAAGACTCATAGCTCAACCGGAAAGGAGGATACCATCATGAAGAAGATCATCTGCAAGAAGGAATATGATACCGAGACCGCTACCCTGATCAAGAAGTACACCTGCGGTAATTTGGGCGATCCTGCCGGCTATGAGGAAGATCTGTTCCAGACTCCCGAAGGTCTGTACTTCCTGTACGGCGTTGGCGGCGAAAGCTCCCTTTACCCCACTGAGGACATCAAGCGTCTGGCGAAGACCAAGGTCAATGAGTGGATCGAGAATCACTGATCCTGGATTTACATAAACGAGCCTGCCCGGGAGGCAGGCTCGTTTTCTATTTTTTTGAAAGGCTATTGACAGCTGTGGTATGCTAAAAGGTAGAGAACGAACATTTTTAAGGATGGGGATATATGAAAAAACTCTTGCCGCTTCTCCTTCTTTCCCTTCTTCTGACGGCCTGTGCCCCAGCGGAAGCGCCCGCCCAGATCGCCGCCACCACCCTGCCTGTGTATGACTTTACTGTCCGCCTGTGCCAGGGCACGGACTTAAGCGTCACCCGGCTGGTAACGGAGCAAGTATCCTGCCTCCACGACTACTCCCTGAACGTCCGCCAGGTCAAGGCAGCGGAGGCGGCGGAGCTTGTGGTGATTTCCGGGGCCGGACTGGAAAGCTTTCTGAACGATATGCTGGCAGACTGCCCCATTCTGGACGCCTCCCAGGGTATTGCGCTGATCCGCTCCGAGGAGGAGCACCATAAGGAAGAACATGAACATGAGGACCACCACCATGAGGAGGACCCTCACATCTGGCTCTCCCCCCTGAACGCCCAGGTCATGGCGGAAAACATCTGCAATGGCCTGTGCCGAAAATATCCTGAAAACAGCGAGGTTTTTACGGCCAATCTCGCCTCCCTCCAGGGGGACTTGCAAACCCTGTACGACTATGGCACAGAAGCCCTTTCCGACCTGTCCTGCCGGGAAATCATCACCTTCCACGACGGCTTTTCCTACCTCGCCCAGTGCTTTGACCTGACCATTCTGGACGCGGTGGAGGAGGAATCCGGCCGGGAGGCCTCCGCCCAGGAGCTGATTCACCTGATTGAGGAAGCGGAGGATCACCGCCTGAAGGCCATTTTCACAGAGAAAAACGGCAGCGTCTCCGCCGCCGGGATCATTTCCCGGGAAACCAGCTGCGCTGTCTATGCCCTGGATATGGCCATGGCGGGAGACAGCTATTTTGACGCCATGTACCACAATATCGATACCATCCGGGAGGCATTGCAATGAAACTGCACTATCAAGACGGCTCCTGCGGCCATTCCTGCTGCCTGCGGGTGGAGCATTTAGGCGTCCGCATCGGAACGGAGCAAATTCTCAAGGACGTGAATCTGCACGTCCACTGCGGGCAGATGGTGGCCCTCATCGGCCCCAACGGAGCCGGAAAATCCACCTTTCTGAAAGCCATTCTGGGCCAGCGGGAATATGAGGGCGTGATCTCCTTTATGGAGCCGGGCCAGCGGAGCAAAAAGCCTCTCATCGGCTATGTGCCCCAAAGCCCCGCCTTCGATCCCAGCGACCCGGTTTCCGTCGCCGACCTGTTTGCCTGCTGCATGAGCAGGCGTCCCGCCTTCTTAGGGCTGGGAAAAGCCATGCGGCAGACGGTTCTGGAATGTCTGGAACGGGTACACGGAGAGGGTCTGATTGACAAGCGTGTAGGCGCCCTGTCCGGAGGAGAATTGCAGCGGGTGCTCCTGGCTCTGGCCCTGGAGCCCATCCCCAATATTCTGATCCTGGACGAGCCTCTGTCCGGCGTGGATGTGGAGGGCCTGACCATGCTCATGGACATGCTGGACGAGATCCGGAAAACCTACGACCTGTCCATCCTCATGACCACCCACGACTTTTCCCTGCTGCCAAAGTACGCTGACCGGGTGGCGCTCATTGAGCGCGGCGTCCGGATTCAGGGCAGCCCGGAGGAAGTCCTGTCCTCCGCCGAATTTTCCCAGGTCTTCCACATGAAAGGAGGGGCATTATGAGCCTTTGGTACGAATTTTGCGACCTGCTTCCCTTTGAAATGCTTCGCTGGGAGTTTATGCGCAACGCCTTACTGGCCTTGCTTCTCATGGGGCCGCTGTTCGGCCTGCTGTCCACCATGATTGTCACCGGCCGTATGAGCTTTTTCTCTGACGCTCTGGGGCATTCCGCCTTTACAGGCATCGCCATCGGCGCTATCTGCGGCCTGGCCCAGCCCGCGTGGGCAGCTGTGGCGTTCAGCGCAGCCTTCGCTCTGCTGTTCTCCTGGGTGCGAAGCCGCAGCAATCAGGCGGCGGATACCCTTATTGGCGTCTTTTCCAGCAGCGCTGTGGCCCTGGGCATTTTCGTCGCCACCCTGGGAGGCGGCAGCTTCACCAAGTACAACCAATATCTCATCGGTGATATTCTCTCCGTGACCCCAGGTGAAATCGCCGTGCTGGGGCTGACCCTGGCGGCGGTTCTGGTCTTCTGGGGCTTCTTCGCCAACCGGCTGACACTGACAGCCATTCATCCCCAGCTGGCCTCCTCCCGGGGCATTCCCGTGGGCCTGTCTCAGACCCTGTTCACCGTGGCCATCGCCGTGGTGGTGACCCTGAGCATTTCCAGCGTGGGGCTTCTGATTCTCAATTCTCTTTTGGTGCTGCCCGCTGCCGCTGCCCGAAACGTGGCCCGGAATCTGAAGCAGTACAACCTTTTCTCCGTGATCTTTGCCCTGACGGCAGGTATTGGCGGGCTGACGGTCTCCTATTTCCTGGGCTGTTCCGCGGGCGCGGCCATCAGCCTGCTGCTGGCCCTGGTGTTCGTTGTTACCTTCTGCCTGCGAAAGAAGAGGGCCTAATATGGATGTGACCATTCACCCCATCGCCTATATGAAAAGCGACTTCGCCACCAAGTTCGGCATTCCACGCCAGAGCGGCCTGGTGGAGGAATTGCGCTCCACCATCGTCTTCGAGCCGGAATACCGAAACCCGGACGCCCTCCGGGGCATTGAGGAATACTCCCATCTGTGGCTGATCTGGCAGTTTTCCGAGGCGGTGCGGCAGGGCTGGTCGCCCACGGTGCGGCCTCCCCGCCTGGGCGGGAATGTCCGCATGGGTGTTTTCGCCACCCGTTCTCCCTTCCGGCCCAACAGCCTGGGGCTGTCCAGCGTCCGCCTTCTGGGGGTGGAGCGCACGGAGGAATACGGCACCGTCCTCCATGTGGGCGGCGCCGACCTGATGGACGGCACTCCCATCTTTGACATCAAGCCCTACATTCCCTACGGGGACTGTCATCCCGACGCCACAGGGGGCTTTACCGACCAGGCGAAGGACTTCCTTCTGGAAGTGGACTTCCCTCCTGCCCTGCTGGATACGCTTCCGGAAGAAAAGCGGGAAGCCGCCCTGGGGGTACTGTCCCACGATCCCCGGCCCTCCTACCAGCGGGATCCCAGCCGGATCTACGGCTTGACCTTCGCGGGATTTGACATCCGTTTCACGGTGCGGGGAAACAAATTGACGGTGGCAGAAGTAGCCCCTTGCTCTTTGGAATAATTCTTTCCTTGCGGCTTGCTTTTTTCCCTGGCTGGTGTTACTATAGAAATGATCGAAAGGAGGGAGAAACATGGAGAACATAACAAAACCCACCATCCTTTCCTTTTCTGTCAGTCTGCTTTCCCTGGCGCTTTTCTTTGCAACGTTTTACCAATTCAACATACTCATTTTTTGGATCATCGCCAGCATTGCGGCTGTCATCCTCCCCTTTTTTTCCAAATACCGCCGCATGAAGCGCGGCGCCTCCGGAAAATGGATGGAGGTTACCGCCTTTGCAATCGGCGCGATTGAGCTTTACATTATCCTCTTCTTCGGGTTGGGGCTGCATATTATCCTTTTGGATATTGTGGTTCTTGCGGTCTGCGTTCTTTACATGGTACTGTTCAACAAAATCGTACCCGAAAGCGGCGATACATAATAAAAAAAGAGAGACATGGTTTACCCACGTCTCTCCTTTTATTTGAAGAAATCAAAGCTCCGCCATATCCAGCGTCTCTGCGTCTCCGGTCAGCTTTTCCAGAATCCCGTCGGTAATCCGGTAGCCCTCTCCGCACAGAAGCAGCACATCCTCGTCCTGATAAAAATAGCTGCCGTCCGGCAGGGCGAAAAATTCGTTTTCAAAGCTGTCCGCGTATGTAATGTCCTCAAACAGCCGCTTCCCGTCCAGAACGTTGTCCTTCACCTCCTGATAGTGGGGCAGCACATTCACCCCCGTCAGGCTCAGTCCCGGCAGCCACCTTGGGAAGTCCGGGGAGGACTCCCCTTCCTCCTCCGGCTGGGCATAGACAAACTCAGCGCTGTTCATGGAGCCGGCGCTGATGCCCATGACTACGCCCTCAAACCCTTCCAGCAGCTCCCGCAAATGGATCTGCCGGAAGAAAGCGTTCTGGGTAGGCACATGGCCTCCCGCCAGAACGATGAAGTCACTGGCCTCCACCAGTTCCTTCGCCTGCTCCGCCGTCTCCCCGTCCAGAAGCTGGTAGCTCTCGAAAAAGATACCCTCCTGGGCAAAGGCCATGAAAAGCTCGGCTCCGAACCGGCAGGTCAAATCATGCCGCTCCGGATCAGAACACACAAACAGGCACCTCGGAAAAGGAGGCAGAGCCTCCCGGATCCGGTCTATAAAGCCGTTATCGTCCGATAAAATGGGTCTGTCCGCATTCTTCACAAAGGGGCTGCTGGTTAAAAACAGCGTCATAATTCCACCTCAAATTTTAGAAATGGCATCCCCGGCATCGCCGGGGATGCTGTATGATCAGATCTTCACGCCAGGAAAATATTCCTCCACGAAGTCCACCTTCTCCACCTGAAAGGACCTTCCGTTCAAGCCGTTCAGCTCCCCGGCGTCGGTGGTAAAGGTGAAGGTCAGCTTGTAGGAATACAACGCCTGATAACTCCGGTCAAAGCGTTTATCCAGCTTCCCGTACTTCCCGTCTCCCAGCAGCGGGTGACCCGCGTGGGCAAACTGCGCGCGGATCTGATGGGTTCTTCCGGTAATCAGCTCGCACTCTACCAGGCTCAGACCGTTCCGGGAATCCAGCACCTTATAGTTGGTCTGGCAGGTTTTGGAGCCTGCCTGGGGCGTATCGGTAACATAGACCCGGTTCTGCTTGGCATCCTTGAAGAGGTACCCTTTCAGGCTCCCATCCCGGGGTTTGGGTGTCCCCTCTACAATGGCCAGGTACCGCTTATCAATCTCCCGATCCTTGATCTTCTGGTTCATCACCCGCAGGGCTTCCGCCGTCTTGGCCGCGATGACAATGCCTCCGGTATTCCGGTCAATCCGGTTGCACAGGGCCGGTGTAAAGGAATTTTCCTCCCGGGGCCGCCACTCCCGTTTCTGATACAGATAGGCCTGGATGTGATCGATCAGGGTTCTCCCATACTCCGCCCCGTCATGGGGATGGACAGCCAGCCCCGGCCGCTTGTCCACCAGGAGAATGTGCGCGTCCTCGTAGACAATGTTCAGCTTTGGCGCTGCCACCGTCAGGAATGCGTTGTCCTCCCGGGGCTTTTCGAAAAACTCGTCGTTGATGTACAGCTGCAGAACATCCCCCGCGGCAAGCCGGGTATCCCGCTCCACCCGTTTCCCATTGCATTTAATCCGCTTAATGCGGATGTACTTCTGGGCAAGGGAGGCCGGAAGCAGAGGCACCGCCTTGGCAAGGAACCGATCCAGCCGCTGGCCGGCGTCGTTTTGTCCGATGGTAAATTCCTTCATCAAGCCTTCCCCATGTTCTCGTCAAAGTGGCGGTTAATCTGCTCCGTGAATTCCAGAGCGGCGTTGTAGCCCATCTTCTTCTGCCGGTTATTCATGGCCGCCACCTCCAGGATCACCGCCAGGTTTCGGCCGGGAGTCAGGGGAATGGTGTACATAGGCACCTTCACCCCAAGAATCTCCGTGAACTGATCCTCCAGACCCAGCCGGTCATAGGCCTCCTGGGTATTCCAGCGGACGATGTTCACCACCAGGTTGATGTCGTTGTCCTGCTTGACCGCGCCCATGCCGTAGAGCTTTGCCACGTTGATAATGCCGATGCCCCGAAGCTCAATGTAGTTGCGGATCAGCTCCGGCGCGGTGCCGATGAGGGAGTTTGTCGCGACCCGGCGGATCTCCACGGCATCGTCCGCAATGAGCCGGTGTCCCCGCTTCAGCAGCTCAACCGCGGCCTCGCTTTTGCCCACGCCGCTTTCTCCCACCAGCAGGATTCCCTCGCCGTAGACCTCCGCAAACACCCCATGGCGGGTAATCCGGGGCGCCAGGGCATCCTTTAAGTAAGTAATAACGGAGGAAGCAATGGCCGAGGTTGCCTCCTGGGAGCTGAGAATGGTGATATTGTGCTTCTTCGCCATGGTGAGCATTTCCGGGTGGGGCGGAATGCCCCGGCTGATAATCAGCGCCGGGAATTTATAGGCGAACAGCCGGTCAAAAATGGTGGTGCGGTCAATGGTCGCCATTTTGGACACATAGCTCATTTCCACATTGCCCATCAGCTGAAGCCGCATCGGCTCGTAATGGTCAAAATAGCCCGCCAGCTGCAGACCCGGTCGTGCCACATCCGCCACGGTGATCCGAATAGAGGAAAAATCCGTGGAGGCATGAACGATTTCCAGTTTGAATTCGTCCACCAATTTCGTCAGTGGAACGCTGTATGTATCGATCATAGCGTATACCCCTTATTGTGGTTTTGCCCGGCAGGCGCCCAAAAGGCATTCCCGGCGGTTGAATCTGTGTACATAGGGAAGCTTTGGATTTATTATACCCAGACCGGGCGGGAATATCAATAGATTTTCAAAAAGATAAAATTTTTTTGAAAAACCCCTTGCTTTTTCCCGAAAAGTTTGGTATCATATGTAAGCGCCTGTGACAGGGCGTAGTTTGTTGAGTAAACATCCGATGGGAGGTGCAAGAAAATGGCTAAGTGCGATTTCTGTGGCAAGGGCGTTACCTTTGGTATCAAAGTCTCTCACTCCCACAGACGTGCAAACCGCGCATGGAAGCCCAACGTCAAGCGCGTTAAGGCTGTCGTGAATGGAACTCCCTGCCATGTGTACGCCTGTACCAGATGCCTCCGTTCCAACAAGGTTCAGCGGGCTGTCTGATTTTCTCTGGCTGATAATTACGCCGCCGAATTTTCGGCGGCGTTTTTATTATGACCATTGCTTTTTGCCCGGTTCCATGGTATGATGTGGGAAATCGCAGAAGCGAGGTATATAATGGTCCCCTTGTCAAGACC
>DEUP01000005.1:6021-11898 GCA_002362625.1 Clostridiales bacterium UBA3259 | reverse complement strand
TGCCACTAACTTAATGACATTGCGCCAAGGGGAGGGCTTTTTCATATTCTTGAAAATTTATATATATTTTTAAAAGAGATACCTTGACAGGTGAGGTATCTCGTGGTAGTATAGCACCGTAAGGAGGGATGCACATGTCAATCGCCGGTGATCTGATCCGGGGACATACCGACGCCATCATTCTGGCGCGGCTCCTTCGGGGCGACAGCTACGGCTATGAAATCAACAAGGTCATCTCTACCCTCTCCGCGGGACGGTTTGAATTAAAGGAAGCCACCCTTTACACAGCCTTTAAACGGTTGGAAGAATTAGGATACATCGCTTCCTATTGGGGCAACGACGGCCCCGGGGCACGACGGCGGTACTACACCATCACCGCCGCGGGAAAGGAAGCCTGTTTTCGTCTGAAGGAAGAGTGGAAGGAAACCAAAGAAATCATGGATAAACTATTGGAGTTGGAGGAATCAAAATGAAAGATCAACTTGTACAATATGTGGAGCTTCTCTTTGCCGGAGCCACCGGCTGTGAGGATATCAAGCAGGAAATTTTGCAGAATACCCTGGATCGCTACAACGATCTGATTGAAGAGGGCAAGACCCCGGAAGCCGCTTACCGGCTGGCCATCATCGGCATTGGCGATATTAATGAAATTCTGGGCGCTGCCAACGGCACTGTCTTTACCTCTCCCACCTCCCAGGTTTCCCAGGGAAAACCTGCCAGCGGCATGGATACCCCCACGAAAAAGCTGCTTCGTGCCATTGGTATTGCCCTGTACATTCTCTGCCCCGTCCCTGTTCTGGTTCTGGACAGCATGGGAATGGCCGAAACCGGATTCTGCGGACTGCTGGCCATGGTGGCCGCTGCCACCGCGCTGATGATTCTGAGCACCACGAAGGACCGTTCTCAGGATACCGCCTATGCTTCCCAGCCGGAAGAATCCGAGCTGAGCAAGAGCATTGGCAGTCTGATCTGGACCATCGGCCTTGCGGCGTACTTCATCCTCAGCTTCCTCACCGGCGCATGGTACATTACCTGGGTGATCTTCCTGATTATTCCTGCTGTCAAAGGGCTTATCACCGCTATTTTGGATTTAAAGGAGATAGAGTGATATGAAAAAAAGCGCGATTATTCGCATTATCATTTGGAGCATCGTCCTGGTGCTGCTTCTTGGCATTCTGGCCGCGGGACTGGGATATCGGTCATTCCGGCGCTATACCAACCGGAATCTGTGGAACAGCACCGCCGCCACCGCTCCCCTTGAAGGGAATATGGCTTCTTCGGTCAACTCTGCCGCTAAAGAAAATACCGATGTCCACAGTTCCCCAAACACCCAAAGCAGCATTGAAGGTGTGATCAACGCCGGTGAAGAAATCACCATCGAAAGGACCGAATCCATCAACGGCCAGCAGTGGGCCTACGTCAGCAGCCCCATCTCCGGGTGGATTCAGACGGAATCTCTGGATACCCCTGACAGCTACAGCGTCCCTGCCGACCAGGTGGAGAAAATCAGCGTAGACTGGGTCTCCGGCGAAATCACCGTAAAGTCCGCCGAGGTAGAGGAAATCAGTTTCTACGAATCCGGCAGCAGATATCCCATGGTCTGGAAGCTGAAGGATAACAAGCTGGACATCGACTATTGTGAAGACAATCTTCATTTTGGGCTGTTCAACATTGACGACAAGGATCTGACCATTCTGGTGCCGAAGGACTGGACTTGCGACGAGCTGGAATTGGACACCGCCTCCACTGCCCTGCGGGTTTCCGACATGACCATCCGTGAGGTGGAAGTGGACAGTGCCAGCGGCATCTGCCGGTTCCAGAACTGCAATATTATGGATCTGGACGTGGATACCGCCTCCGGAGATGTGTACCTGGAAGGAACCCTGAACACCCTGGACTTTGATGCCGCCTCCGCCAAGTTCACCGGCGTGCTGTACAACACTCCCAGCCGCATGAAGGTGGATTCCATGTCCGGGGATTTGGATCTGACCCTTCCCGAGGATACGGGCTTTAGCGTGAAGATGGACGGCATGAGCAACGGCTTTACCTCCGACTTTCCCACCACCATGCGCAACAACAGTCATGTCTGCGGGGATGGACGCTGCTTTATCGAAGTGGACGGTATGAGCAGTGATGTGACCATTCGCAGAAGCGACAGCCTGCCTGTTACCGAAGCCCTCCCTACGGAATCTTCTGAAACGAAGTCCCTTCTCCCTTCCGCGGCTGAGGTGCCCACCGCGCCGGACGTTCCCACTGTCAGCTCCCAGAATCACCACGAAGAGGAGCCTCATGAAGCGGAACATCACCCATAAGGCTATCCCCTTTTCAGCTCTATAAGCGCACAAGCCCCGCAAACAGATTTCCGTTTGCGGGGCATTTTCATCTGCGGATTGACAGTGCTTCCCTAAAATTCCCCTGCGTCATACATTACGGCGGATAGGGCGCACAGAGGCGCTGTCTCACAGCGAAGGATCCGTTTGCCCAGGGTGCAGACCGTCCAGCCTGCTTCCCTGGCCTGCTCCACTTCCTTCTCCTCCAGGCCGCCCTCCGGACCGGTCAGCAGGCTGACGGTTTGGCAGGGTTCCCTTGATAGGGCCATTTTCAAGGTCAGGGCCTGCTCATTTTCGTAGAACAGGAGAGGCTTGTCCGCCTTCCCTCCCCGTTCCAATGCCTCCCGGAAGCTCCCCAGCACCATCACCTGAGGGATCCTGCCTCGGCCGGACTGCTGGGCGGCGGATTGGGCAATCTTCTGCCATCGTTCCAGCTTCTTTTTCAGGCTCTTATCATCGGGCCGGGAAACGCACCGGGCAGAGGGAAAGGCCACGATCTCCGCCGCTCCAAGCTCTGTGGCCTTCTGAATAACGTGTTCCAGCTTGTCCGCCTTCGGGAAGGCCATATAGACGGTGACAAAGACACCGGCCTCGGTCTCTGACGGGCGACGCTGCTCCACTGTCACACCGTCCCCGTTGATCCGGCACACCGCCTCCCTGCCCTGTCCGTCGCATAGGAGTATCTGTTCTCCGTCTTTCAGCCGAAGCACCTTTTTATGCTGTTCGTTTTCCCCGGTAAGGGTCACAAAATCACTGTCTAAGTCCTGGGGCGTAACAAAAAATCGAACCATAGGGAGATTCCTCCATTGTTTTTTATAGTGTAGCAGAAAAAGAGAATTCTTTCAAGGGTTTCTTACAGCATTAAATTGTGTCTTTCCCCTACCCTATTGACTTTTTCCCCGAAAAATGATATAGTTTTTTAAATGGAGGTTTGTCCGAGTGGTTTATGGAGCTGGTCTTGAAATCCTGACTGCATTTTGGAACCTCCAAGGCGAAAAATCCCTGCGACTCTAGCACTTTTTGAATTGTAACGTTTTCTGCGGCGTAGCAACTCTAACGTTTTTTCTAAGAAAATTGAAAATTGCCCAAATACGGAGGGTTGTCCGAGCGGTTTATGGAGCTGGTCTTGAAAACCAGTGATGGGTGTCAAAAACCCACCTAGGGTTCGAATCCCTAACCCTCCGCCAATATCCTGCAAAATGTATGGATTTTGCAGGATATTTTTTAGCTTTTACTCATTTTCTGGTCAAAATTATTCTTGTTTTTTGGTTTTGGCAAAGCTCGCTTTTTTCGCCGCATTTACTGGAACACACATTTTTATATTAGAATTTTTCTGGTTTTTATTAGAATTACAGGGGGCGGGAAAAGTGCCCGCCCCCCTGGCTCCATTTACTTTTCGTTTCCTTTTTCCCGTTTGGCTGCACGTTTTTGACGGCGAATTTCATTCTCCCGCATACGGCATTGCTTTTTCTTGAACTCGCTGACCACCTCTTTGTAGTTGCCGATTTTGGGTCTAAGGGTTACCTCAGGTCTAATCAGGTATTCAATGATGTTTTCCTTGAAAAAATACTTCTTTCCTCTGACGACAATCATTTGCAGATCCCCATCCCGATTCAGCCAAAGAAGTTTGCTCCAGTTGGTGCCCAGTAGCTTTGCTGCCTGGTCTATTGTAAGTGCATCCGGCGCATCAATCCACCGCCGAGTCAGGAACACCTTTAGCCCGGAATAGTCGAAGGGTGCAATATGTCGTGGTGGCTTTGGGTCCCGACTGCTAAAGTGCCCATCCAGATGCGCCAGAAAAAATGGTTCCTGCTCCATCCGTAATTTGAAGGCTTCCACATCGGAACGGAGGATGCGGTACTTGTGGGTTGGCTTCCCGGTGTTTTCATGGGGTATGTAATTGTAATCCATCAGATATTTCATCTTCCTGGTGGAGATATGCAGGTATTGCCTTAGTTCGCTTCCTGTCATATAGTCTTTCATAATGACCTCCATAAAATGAGGCACCCCTGTGCGAGATGCCTTAGCTGTTGCTGGGCTGCAAAATACCGGTGATGATATCGGCACTATGCTGCTTGCTGGATTTATCCAGATGGGCATAAATGTTGGCGGTGGTGCTGATGGTGCTGTGACCCAGGAAGTTGGACACGTTGATCAGGGGTTCTTCTTTTGCCAGCAGCAGACTTGCGAATGTGTGCCCTTATGGCATAATAAGGACAAATCGGAAAACCCTTGCGTTGCAACGGGTTGGCTGGTTTGTCCTTATTCTTTTTCCACTAAAAACGGCCCTCAAATGGGGCCTACGGGAGGGGGTGAAAAACCAGGGCTGCACTTAAAGGACAAATTTTTTCAGACCGAGAAGGAGGTTGGAAATGGGAGCCTGGGGCATTACCGTAAGGCAGAGTGACGATGGCTTAGACCTGCTGGACACTATTGTGGCGGAACAACTGAGAAAGGTGAATTTTGCCGCTTTCAACGTGTCAGAGGCTGTTACTCTCTTGAAGCAAAATATTCAAGAGGAAATCGAACAGTACAAGCAGAAGCCGCCATCGAAAAGTACGGATTTCTACATCAACGAAGTGCTTATGCACGACTTTACCAATGCGGCGATCCTGGTTGCGGAGTGTCTTTACGACTACTATCAAACTGGGGAATTAGTTGTCTATGATTATGTCGGTGAGAATTACGATCCGGTTAGGCACCAGATTAAAAACTTTATCGTCACAAAAACCGACTTGCAGCCTCTTCTGGCGGAGTTGGAAAACGTTCAAACCCCGGATCATTGGAAGTATCAGGGATGGGCCAGCGAAGAAATCCTCAAACAGTGGCTATTACATATCCGATCCGTCCAGCAGACGTTGAAAGAACACTTATAGGAGGAAGCACGGCATGGCAGATTTACAAGCGGCGCTTTCGGAGGCTGTCAAGTTGAACCGGAGCATTTCGCAGTTTCTCAAATTCTCTACCTATACGGACTATGACGATCTGAGCGGCCTGGACATTGATTTTGCCGATGGTGAGCAGCTTCTTCTTTGGGAGGAACTGCGGCGCATCACGGACAAACTGGCAGACGTGGAGGAATACATTTCCTACCTGACACGGCCCATCGTTGAGGTCAGCCGTCTGCGGAAGGGAACCGCCGGGAAGTATCACACGGCAAAGGGCCACTACTACGATTGTTGCAGCAACATCGAGGCCCTGGTGACGGACGAATACCACAATGTTCCCTACTGGACCCGGACCACCGTGGAACACAACGGAGAGGACTACTACCTCGTTGGCTATAAAAATCTCCCTATGAACGGGCTGCGTGTCCGTGTGAGATCGGCAGCATAATCCATCAGATAAGCCACCCGCAACTGACTAACCATCAGTTTCGGGTGGCTTTTTTCGTTTACGGCCAAAATTACAAGCGGCAGGAGCATGAGCGCCCTGGTGACTACCAACAGTCACCGGGGCGCTTTTTTGTTTCTCCGCAGATTTCAAAGGAGTTGAGTACCATGCCGTCAAACTTGAATCTGGACTACTACTACGGCACCGAGGCAGA
>DEUP01000005.1:2524-5650 GCA_002362625.1 Clostridiales bacterium UBA3259 | reverse complement strand
GAGGCGAAGGTCCTCTACGGCCTCCTGCTGGACCGGATGGGGCTGTCGGTCAAAAACGGCTGGATGGACAGCGATAAGCGCGTCTACATCTACTTCACCCAGGAGGACGCCATGAATCTCATGAGCTGCGGCAAGGATAAGGCCACGAAGCTGTTCCGGGAGCTGGACAAGGACGGCATCGGCCTGATCGAGCGGAAGAAGCAGGGCCAGGGACGGCCCACGCGGATCTACGTCAAGAACTTCATCCTGCCCCCGGAACCCGGCCAGCCCCAGCGGGAAGAACAGACGCCGCCCTGCCCCGTTCAGACTGCGGAAAATCAGCAGTCAAGACCGCTGGGGAGTACCGCACTCTTGACTGCGGAAAAACCGCAGTCTGCACCGCTGGAAATGCGCGGTCAAGACGGCGGCTTTTCCGCCCCTAATAAGACTGAAAAGAAAAATACTGAATTGAACGATACTGACCCATCCATCCTTCCCCCTGCCCCCACGCCGTCTGCCCGTGCCAGACCCAAGGGCCGGATGAGGATGGATGAGATGGACAGATACCGAGAGCTGATAAAAGAAAATATCGAATTTGACCTGCTCCTGACCGAGCATCCCTACGATGAGGAAACGCTGGAAGGCTATGTGGAGCTTATGGTGGAGGTCTGCTGCTCCCGGCGGGACTTTATCCGCATTGCCGGAGAGGAAATGCCCACCGGCGTGGTCAAGAGCCGGTTTTTGAAGTTGAACCATGAGCATATCACATACGTCCTGGACAGTTTGAGGCAGAACACCACGCTGGTAAAAAACATCAGGGCGTACACCCTGGCGGCGCTCTACAACGCGCCCACAACCATCAGCCAGTATTACGCATCCCTGGTCAGCCATGATCTGGCCCAGGATGCCGCTGGAATATAACAACCGGACGAACGAAGGAGGATTTTGTATGGCAAACGAGATCGACATTCTGGTGGTAGAACCCGGCAAGGCCCCCTACCCGGCGAGGGTGGAGGACACGCTGGACGCCTTTCAGCAGATCGTGGGCGGACCCATTGAGGCGGGGTGCTACCTGCCCCAGCGGGTCATGCTGGTCTGCAACAGCGAGGGCAAGAACATGGGGCTTATGCCCAACCGGGAGAACCCCACGGACAGCGGGGACTTCATCGCCGGGACCTTTCTGCTGTGCAGCTTCGAGGGAGAGCATTTCGCTTCCCTGACCCCCGCCCAGCAGAAGGAATTTGAAGCCTACTTCGCCACGTCCGGCCCGGAGGGAGGCGATAAGGATTGACAGCCCGACACCTGCTCCGCCGCCTGCTGGTTCCGCCTTAGTACATAGCATCCCATGAAAATTTCAAAATAACGGAAGGAGGCAAAATGAGCATCAAATTTCCCAATATGAAGCGATTCTTTTCCCTGTTCCTGGCGGCGGTGATGATGGTCACTCTGCTGGCCGTCAACGCTCACGCCGCCAACACCAACAAGATCACCGACTACGGGGACGCCTACGGCCATTGGGCATACGAGGCCCTGACCTGGGCGGTGGACAACGGCGTGCTGGTGGGTACGTCCGGGGACAAGCTGAACCCGGACGGCTACCTCACCCGCGCACAGATGGCCGCTATGATCGACCGGCTTTTCGGCACTTACAAGAGCGCCGACATTTCCCGCTATACGGACGTTCCCCGTGGGAGCTGGCACTATGACTACATCGCCCAGGCGGTCCACATGGGGACTTTCGCCGGGTACTCCAACAGCCGCATGGGGCCGGAGGACAACATCACCCGCGAACAGGCCATTGTGGTGCTGGCCCGGACGGTCTGCCTGCCCTCTGCCGGTAACTCCGTCCTTGCCCGGTTCCCGGACCGGAACCAGGTGGGCGCGTGGGCGGCGGACGCCGTTTCTGCCATGGTGGAGCGCGGCTACGTCAGCGGCTACAACGATGGCCGACTGAACCCCAAGGGCCAGATCACCAGGGCGGAGATGGCGCAGATCATGTGCAACATCTTCCAGAGCGTCCACGATTCCGGCGATCTCACCGGAACCTACCGGGACACGGTTCTGGTGCGGGGTGCTGTGAATATCCGGGACGCTGTGTTTGAGAGCGACCTGATCCTCGCCAACGGCCTGGGGGAAAAATCCCTGGACCTCACCGACATCACCGTCAAGGGACGGCTGGTGGTGTGGGGCGGCTCCGCCGTCAACATCAGCGGAAAATCCACCGTGGCGGGCGTGGTGACGCCCCGGAATGATGGCCCGGTGCAGGTGGTCTTTGACGCTGCGGCCACGGAGCTGTCCCAAAAGGGATGCTCCATCGTGAAGCCCAGCAGCATGGATAAGGGCAATCAGGTGATCTTCACGGATAAGGCCGACAAGCCCACCATCGCCTTTGATCTCCCGGCGTATCGGTACGTTGGGGATTCCGTCACTGTGAAAACTACCCTTACCGATGCGGATACCGTCACATGGGCGCTGACCCGTGACGGGAAATCTGTTGCCATGCCGGATGGCTTCACCAAAGACGGCGGCATCTGCTTCTTCCTGGAGGCTGGGCGGTATGTACTGCGCGGCACCGTGGAGAACAGCGGCGGCAAAGCCTTCTGCGAGAAAACCGTGGAAGTCCTGCCCATCGGGGACATTGCTTTTTCCCTGCCGGAGTATGGCTACACCGACCGGGCGGAGGATGTGAAGCTGCTGACCAAGAACGACCTGACCGGCTCCGTGGTCTGGACGCTGACCCGTGACGGGAACAGCGTTCCCATGCCGAAGGACTTCACCAAGGACGGCGGCACTCTGGCCCTAGCCGAACCGGGCAAGTACACCCTGACCGCCACCCTCACGGACGCTGCCGGTAAGAAGTACACCGCCAGTCAGACAATCACCATCCTGCCGCTGATCGTCCCCACCGTGACCGCCAGTGCGGACAAGGTGCATGACGGTGAGACGGCGGAGATCGGCCTGACGGTGGAGGGCGGCAACCCCGCCGCTATCCGCTGGGCGCTGACCCGTGACGGCAAGGAGGCCACTGTCACCCTGGGGGACAATGGCGGCGCTCTTACCTTTGACGGCGCTGGGGACTATGCCCTCACCGCTATCGCCAAGGATGCCCAGGGCCGGGAGTTTTCTTCCGAGCCTGTGGCGATCAAG
>DEUP01000005.1:0-2210 GCA_002362625.1 Clostridiales bacterium UBA3259 | reverse complement strand
CAAGTCCCTTGCGGCGGACGTTCCCGCCGGATGCACCGAAGTGGTCCAGACCTTCACCGGGACCAATGGCACCGCCTACGGCCCCACCACCGAGCCGCCCACCAACCCCGGCGTTTACAATGTGAAGGTCAGCTACACCATGCAGAGCGGCTACGCGGAGTTGCAGCCGCAGTACGCCACCCTGACCATCAACAAGGCCACCCCCGCCAAGCCCCTGGCCCCTGTGGTCACTGGCGTGACGGATTCCTCCATCACCATTGAAGTGGTGGACGGCATGGCCTACTCCATTGACGGCGGCGTGACGTGGCAGACCACCGATACCTTCACCGGCCTGAACCGTGACACCACCTATGAGATCAAGGTCAAGGCGGTGGAGACGGCCTGTTACAAGGAATTGGAGGGTCCCTCCACCATGCAGGCCACCGAGAAAACCACCGTCACCTTTGAGCAGTTTGCCGATCAGACGGTGGAGTACAACGGCCACGCGCAGACCTATACGCTGCCGAAGTCTGTTCCCGGCATCGCCTCCATGACCATCACCGGCTATGACGGCATCGCCACTCCGCCCGTCACCGTGGGCGATTATGAGGTCAACATCGACTTTGTGGCGGCGGAGGGGTACAAGCTGCCCGATCAGCTCCCCGCCCCAGTGCTGCATATCACCCGCGCCTCCGGCGAGGCTGGTACGATCCGGCCCGTGCTGAAGGATGAGACTGTCACCTACACCGGAGCGCCCCAGCGTTACCACGGGGCGGACGGTATTGAGGGCATCGCCTCTGTTGCCCTGACCTACACCGGCGCGGACGGTGTGGAGAGTACCACCGCTCCCACCAACGCTGGAATTTACCATGTGACCGCCATTTTCTCCCCGGACGCCAATCACACCCTGGCGGCTGGTAACTACTCCGCCACCCTGACCATCCGCAAGGCGGGGCAGGACACCCCCATGGCTTCTTTGGAGAGCAGCAGCGCCCATGCGCTGACCGTCTCCGCCATTCCCGGCGCGGAGTACAGTATTGACGGCGGCAAAACGTGGCAGAGCGACAATACCTTCAGCGGGCTGGAAGCGGACAAGAATTACACGATCCTGGTCCGCATGGCCGAGGACGAAAATCACACCGCCTCCGGCACCCGGCCCGTCTCCGGCAGGACCACCGATCATCCGGTGGACATCCTGGACGGGGATATGCCCTCTTACAGTACCGTCTACAATGGCAACCGCCAGCCCTATCTCTACACCAATCTCCTGACGGAGATGGAGGGCATCAGGAGCGTCAGCGTCATGTATGTTGGTACTCTCGCCAGCGGCAAGCCCTATGAGACTTCCGAGGCCCCCGTGGACGCTGGCTCCTATAAGGTCCGCTTCTATCTGGTGGCGGAGGACGGCTACAATCTGAGCGCCGAACAGGTCTACGCGGATATGACCATCTCCAAGGCTCCGCAGACCATGCCCGCCGCTCCCACCATCGCCCGCCGCACAACCACCACCATTGCGCTGAACCCCGTCCCCGGTGCGGAGTACAGCGTGGACGGCGGCGAGACTTGGCAGGACAGCCCCAAGTTTACCGGCCTGACCCCCGACACCGCCTACACCTTCACCCAGCGGATGAAGGAGACGGACAACCTCACCGCCTCTGACAGCCAGAGCGTGGAGGGCCGAACCGTGGCCGACACGGGGCTGAACTATGAGATCGACTACCGGAAGGAGATCATCACCTTCGACCCCGATGTGGTGGAGGCCGGGAAGGACTACACCCTGACCGATGATCTGTCCAACGGCGGCGAGATCATCCCTGGCACGACTATCTATGTCCGTCTGGTGGACGATGGCACCGGCAACCCCGGCCCCGTGGTCATGGAGGTCCTGCCGGAGCGCCCCGCCGCCCCGGATGTGAAGGTGAATCCCTTCGACTTTACCATGAACACCACCGAGGATATGGAGTATTCCGATGACGGCGGCGAAACCTGGAAGCCCTGCGAGGACAGCCAGAATGTGGAGGACCGGCAGGGCGAGACGCTGCTGGTCCGGATCGCCGCTACGGACGATTCCTTCAAGAGCGAACCCACCACCGTGACCGTCCCCGTCCGGGGCGAGGCTCCCGCGCTGACCATTGACAACGCCACGGAGCGCATGGACAGCACCGCCGCCATGGAGTATTCCAGGGACAGCGGCAAGACCTGGATCGCCTGCCTGGACAACATGGACCTGT
>DEUP01000012.1 GCA_002362625.1 Clostridiales bacterium UBA3259 | reverse complement strand
CACCTGGGCGATCAGGCCCCGGGCTACCAGTTCGTCATAAAGTTTCATTTTGCTTTCCTCCATTTTGTATTTCCATTTGTTTTTTCTTAGTAAGACTGGACAGCACCAGGGTATAGGCTTCGTCCAGCATTTGCTTCACAGCTTCCTCCGGAACGCCTCCTTCGGCTTTGACGGAGTTCCAGTGAACCTTGTTCATATAATATCCGGGAATCACATCCGGATACAGCTGCCGCATGGCGTCTCCATGCTCCGGCTTCAGCTTCAGGGTAATATAGAAGGGCTTGCCGCCCTCGTCCAGGCAGACGGCGCAGAACAGCTTCTCCCCTACCATGTAGCGGATCCAGTTCCACTCCTGTTTGAAATCCTTGGCAACGCCCTTTTTTCTGAGAAGGTACTCGTCAATCCATGGATATTTCATTCTGCTTCCTCCCATGTGATAAAGGTAATCAGAGCCGCCCGCAGGAGATTCACATTGGTCTGCTCCAAAATGGTATCCCGCCTTGTATGGATTCTGCCCAGATACAGCCCCGCCTTGCTGTCCCGCAGAGCGCATATGCCCACGCCATAGGGAAAGGCCGCCTGATCCGACGGATAAATCGAAAATCCCTTTTCCCGGATCAGAATGTCCTTGCTTCCGAAACAGCCACAGGCTTTATACAGTGAGGACAGTCGCTTTCGATCCTTTTTCAGCTTTTTTGTGGGGAACAGCCGGATATGGTCTCCATCCCCTACGCAGTCCAGATTCAGCACAATCTGATTTTCGGTTTCCTTCTTATGGGCTTTTCGGTAGGCCGCGGAGCCAAGCAGTCCGGCCTCTTCCAGGTCAAACAGCACAAAGCAGACTTTTCTCCGCTGATTCTCCGGCAATGTCCTGGCAATCTCCAAAAGAGTAACCACACCGGAGGTGTTATCGTTGGCGTTGCTTTGGTTGGCAGGCCCAATCAGCACCAGCGCAAGGACCACCCAAAAGAAGACATATCCGCTCCAATAGCCGATATCCGCGCTTTTCGTCAGCCAACCCACCAGCATCCCAAAAAGGCCGGGAACCGCCAGCAGATAAACACACAGCAGGAGCTGATAGCCCAAAAAAGGAAGTAAATTGCAGGGCGTAATCAGGTTTGGAAAGGGCAGCGCGGCACAGGTATCATAGTGGGCAGTAATCAGCACCTTCGCCTTTTCCGGATCTCCGATCACCAGGTTCCGCACACCAAGGCCTCCCGCTTCCTCCCGGCATTCATAGTCAAGGGAAGCGGCATAGCCGCACACATCCGTCCGAAAGGCCTGCTTCTGCCCTTTTGACTTTCGCACCGGATATTGGGTCAGGATATCCATAGGCTCCCGAATCATATGCTCTCTCCTTTCTCTTCCGCGAAATGAAAAACGCCCTCTATCCAAATGGATAGAGGGCGTAAAATACGCGGTACCACCTCTAGTTTGGCATAGCCTCACGGCAAATGCCCTCAGGACGTCCAACAACGTCTCTCGCTGTGTCGGGCGAACCCGTCCTCCCCTACTGCTGCTTCAGGAAGGCCACTCCGGGAGGTATTTCGGCGGGTTTCCCGGCTGCCTTGCACCAACCGGCAGCTCTCTGGCAGGAAATGAAACGCTTACTTCTTCCCTTCAACGTGTTCATAGCGTATCTTAGCAAAAAAAGGTGCCGCTGTCAAGTATTTTCTCAACGGAGCATTTCCTCCGCGCTTCTCAGAGTGGTTTCCGTAATATTGGTCCCGCCGATGATCCGGGCCAGCTCCCGCTTCCGTCCCTCAAAGTCCAGTGGCGTAACGGAGGTGTAGGTCCGCCCGTCCCGCTCGGACTTGGCAATCAGCAGATGGGTATGGGCCAGGGCCGCCAGCTGGGGCAGATGGGTCACGCAGAGCACCTGCTTATGCTCGGCCACACTGCGCAGCTTTTCCGCTACCTTCTGGGCTGCCCGGCCGGATACGCCGGTATCCACCTCGTCAAAAATCAGGGTGGCTACCTGATCCTTTTCGGCCAAAACATTTTTCATGGCCAGCATAATTCTGGCAAGCTCGCCGCCGGAGGCCACCTTGCTCATGGGCTTTAATGCCTCTCCCGCGTTGGCCGACATATAAAAGGCCACGGCATCCGCGCCGTTCGCGCCCAGCTCCAGCTCCTGGAACTGGCAGGCAAACTGCACCCTTGGCATATCCAGCTGGCTAAGCTCCGTCAGAATCCGCTTCGACATGGCGGCGGCGGTTTCCTGCCGGTTTTTCCGCAGCTTCAGCGCCGCGTCCCAGGCCTCTTTTTCCGCCTTCTTCAGCTTTCCTTTCAGCCGTTCCAGGCGATCGTCAGCAAATTCGATCTCGTCCAGTTCCTTTTTTGCCTTTTCCAGGTAATTTAAAATATCCTCGCAGGTGACACCGTACTTCCGGCGGAGCTTGTGGATCACATCCAGACGGGACTCAATCTGCTCCAGCTCGTCGGCGGAATAGTTCAGGCTGTCCCGGGTGTCCCGGGCCTCCTCCGCCACATCCTGCACCTGATACATCAGGTCGCTGACTCTGTCATGGAGAGGCGCGAAGCTGTCGCTGAACCGCAGCAGCCGTCCCAGGGCGTATTCCGCCTGAGCCAGAAGCCCCGACGCCCCGTCGATATCATCACTGCCATACAGGCACTGGACAGTCTCTTCCAGGCCGTTGCTCAGCTTTTCGGCGTTTTGGAGGAGCTTTCGCCGATCCTCCAGAACCTCGTCCTCCCCGGCTTCCAGCTCCGCTTTTTCGATTTCCTCAATCTGGTATTTGAGGGTCTCCATCCGCCGCAGCTTTTCCCCCTCATCCATGGTCAGGCTGTCAATCTCCCGGCGAAGCCCCGCAACCGCGGCATATTTTTCGCTGTAATTCCGGCGCAGCTCTTCGTTGCTTGCAAAGGCATCCAGGAACACAAGATGGTTATCCTCGTCAAACAGAGACGCGGAATCGTGCTGGCCGTGGATGTTAATGAGCTGAATGCCCAGCTTTCTCAGAATGCTCACGGACACCAGGCTTCCGTTGACCCGGCAGACGTTTTTTCCGTCCAGATAAATCTCCCGCTGAATCACCGTCTCCGGATCGTACTCCACCCCGTTTTCCCGGAACCAGTCAAGCTCAGGCACATCGGTGAAGATGGCCCGAACGGATGCCTTATTGGTACCGGTACGGATCATATCCCGGTAAGCCCGCTCCCCAAGGATGGCGGAAATGGCATCGATCACAATGGATTTACCGGCGCCGGTCTCACCGGTGAGCACGTTAAAGCCTCGGTCGAAGGAAATATCCGCGCTCTCAATGACCGCAATATTCTCAATATGCAGAAGGCTCAGCACGGTTCACTCCCCCTTATCTTAACGAATCAGACTTTTTATCTCACCGCAGAAAGCGGCGGCGGCATTACAGTCCCGCATTACGATAAACACCGTATCATCACCCGCCAGGGTTCCCAAAATCACAGGCGTATGCATAGCGTCCAGCGCCGATGCCGCCGCATTGGCAAGACCCGGCAGGGTATGCATAACAACAATGTTCTGGGCATAGTCAAAGTTGGTGACGGATTCCCGGAAGATGGTATTGAGACGGCCTGAGAAGGTGTTGGGAACCTCCCGGGCAGCGGCGCAGTAGCGGTAGGTGCCCATACCGGTCAGCTCCTTGACAATGCGCAGCTCTTTAATGTCCCGGGAAATGGTAGCCTGCGTGCTGTTGAAGCCCGCCTCCTGCAAACATTGCAGCAGCTGCTCCTGGGTCTCTACATTTTGATTGGAGATGATCTCCATAATCTTTGCCTGTCTTTTGCTTTTCACCGCTGTCCACCCCTTACCCTTTCCTGAATTTGACACTGACCACATCGTAAAAGCTGCGCTCGTTCAGTCGAACCAGCTTGGTTTCCAAATGGGATTTCCGGATGGTCGCCACGTCTCCCATATTCAGCCGGACGGCCCTGCCTCCATCCACACTGAGGTAGGCATTCCGCCGGGCGTTTTCACCCATTTCCACGGTAACGGTGCGCTTGTCGGATGCCACAATGCAGCGGCTGGCCACATCATGGGCGCAGATGGGCGTAATCAGAATATTCTTCGCCTCCGGCTCCACAATGGGGCCTCCGGCGGAGAGAGAGTACGCGGTAGAACCGGTGGGCGTCGCCACAATCACGCCGTCTCCGCCGCATTCCATAGCCTGTACCCCATCGCATTTCACAACCAGCTGGACGATCCGGGCCACAGCGCCCTTGGTCACCGCCACATCGTTCAGGCACAGATCGTGAAACAAAATGTCCCGATCCCGCTGTACGGTCACATCCAGCATCATCCGGCTGTCCAGGGTGTATTTTCCGGAGGCGATCCGGGTCAGCTTATCCAGCTCCGTGCTTTCCAGCTCGGCCATAAAGCCCATGGTGCCGATATTCACTCCCAGCAGGGGGATCCCCTTCCGGGTAGCGGCCTTGGCCATATGCAATATGGTTCCATCTCCGCCCAGACAGATCACCATTTCGGCGTTTGGCAGCTCCCGATCCAGCCGGGAAAACCGGATGTCCCGGGGCAGCTCAAAGCATCGATCCACCTCAAAGGGAAGGCACACCCGGGCACTTACTCCGGCTCCCTTCAGGACCTCCATGGCTCTGCGCAGGGTTCCAAAATTTCTGTCCCGGTAGGGGTTTGGGGCTAAAATCACATTTTTCATATACCAGCCCCCCTATCCAAAGCCTCATGGGCCTCCTCCACCACCCGGGCGGTATCGGGACGAATGCCAGCCACCTGATCCAGGCTCAGATGGGCCAGGAATTCAATATTCCCCTCCGGCCCCTTTACCGGAGAAAAGGTCAGTCCCAGGATCTGAAAGCCCAGGCTGTCCGCCAGGGTTACAAAGCTGTCCAGCACTTCCCTGTGGGTGGATTTTTCCCGGACAACGCCCTTCTTGCCCACCTTATCCTTTCCCGCCTCAAACTGAGGCTTAATCAGGCACAGCACCTGACCGGTGGGCTTTAGCAGCGTCTGAATCACAGGCAGCACAATCTTCAGGGAAATAAAGCTGACGTCAATCACGGATAAATCCAGGGCTTCTCCCAACTGCTCCGGGGTCACATAGCGGATGTTGGTGCGCTCCATCACCACCACTCTGGGGTCGGAACGGATCTTCCAGTCCAGCTGGCCGTAGCCCACATCGATGGCAAAAACCTTTTTCGCCCCCTGCTGCAGCAGGCAGTCCGTAAAGCCGCCGGTGGACGCCCCGGAGTCGCTGCAAACGTAGCCCTCCGGCCTGACGCCAAAGTCCCGCAGGGCCTTTTCCAGCTTAAGCCCCCCCCGGCTCACATAGGGGCAGGCCGCTCCGCGAACCTCCAGCGCAACCGTCTCCTCATAAGCTACGCCGGGCTTGTCCGCCTTTTGTCCGTCCACGTATACAAGGCCGCTCATAATAATGGCCTGGGCCTTGGAGCGGCTGTCCGCGTACCCCTGTTCTGTCAAAAGAACATCCAATCTCTTCTTCACCTTCACTCAGGACAGCATCTCCTTTGCCCGGCCCGCGATGGATTTTCCATCCAGGCCGCAGTATTCATAAAGCTCCCGATTGGAACCATGGGGAATAAACCGATGCCCCAGGTCGATGCCCTCCAAGGCACAGTCCGGGCACAGCTTCCTCAGTTCCCAGCCCAGCGCCTCCCGAATGCCGGACCCGGCGCAGGTTTCCTCAATAATCACAGCCCGATGGCTCTGGGCCAAGCTCCGGGAAATCTCCTCCGCAGGCAACGGCTCCACGGAAAGCAGCCGCAATACCGTTGCCTCAATGCCTTCCCGGGAGAGCAGCTCCGCGGCATCCATTGCAGAGCTTAGCAGGCTGCCATAGGTTATCAGGGTAATATCCTTACCCCTGCGGTGACATTTCACCAGCGGCCCCTCCGAGCCTTGCCAGTCAGATTCCTGGTAGCTTCCTTCTCCGCCCCGGGGATAGCGAACGGCCACAGGCCCCAGGCAGTCTTCCACCGCCCAGGTCAGCATATCCCTCTGCTCCCGGAGGCTTACCGGAGCCAGGATCCGCATTCCGGGCACCTGCCGCAGAAAGCCCACATCAAACACACCGTGGTGGGTAGGGCCGTCGTCCCCCACCAGGCCCGCCCGGTCAACGGCGTACACCACATGCAGCCCCAGCAAGCCGGTGTCCTGCATAATCTGGTCAAAGCCCCTTTGCAGGAAGGTGGAATAAATGGCCACCACTGGAATCATCCCCTGCTTGGCCAGGCCTCCAGCCATGGATACGGCATGCTCCTCCGCAATGCCCACATCAAAGGTACGATCGGGATACCGCTTCTGGAAATCCAGCAATCCGGTGCCGCCGGGCATGGCTGCTGTAATGGCACATACCCTGTCATTTCCTTCCGCAAGCTCCAGCATGGTTTCACCAAAGGAGTCGGAGTAGGTCCTGACCTTTTCTCCCAGCTTCTTGCCGGTATAGGGGTCAAAGGGACCGATTCCATGAAATTTGGCCGGGTCAAGCTCGGCGAATTTATACCCATGACCCTTTTTCGTAACCACATGGATCAGCACGGGTTCCTTCAGGCTTTTGGCGATTGTCAGCCGGTCAATCAGACCGGGCAGATCATGACCATCCACCGGCCCCAGGTATGTAAAGCCCATATTTTCAAAAATGGTCACAGGCAGCAGGAACCGCTTGATCCGGTTCTTGAGCCTGCTGCTCATGGCATAGATGGATTGACCAAAGGGCAGTTTTTTCATGACCTGCCGGTAAATCCTTTTTGCCGTCAGATACCGATGGCTGGAGCGAAGCCGGGACAGATGCCGGGACAGGCCCCCCACATTTTTCCCAATGGACATTTCATTGTCGTTCAGAATAATGACCATGGGTTCCCCGCTGACGGCTGCATCGTTCATGCCTTCATAGGCCATGCCGCCGGTGCAGGCCCCATCTCCGATCAGCGCCACAATGTTATAATCCTGATGCTGCAGGGTCCTGGCCCGGGCCATGCCCAGGGCAATGGATACGGAGCTGGAAGCATGGCCCGCCACAAAGGCGTCGCAGACGCTTTCCTCCGGCTTGGGAAATCCGGAAATCCCTCCGAACTGCCGCAGATGCGGAAAATCCGCCCGGCGGCCTGTCAGCAGCTTATGCACATAAGACTGATGACCGACGTCAAAAACCAGGCGGTCTGTATTTGTGTTGAATACGGTCTCGATGGCAACGCTCAGCTCCACCGCGCCCAAATTTCCGGCCAGATGACCGCCGGTTTTGGATACGTTATCGATCAGAAACTGGCGGATCTCTCCACACAGCGCAGTACGCTCCGCCTGGCTGAGCTTACACAGATCATCATGACCGTTAATGGTTTCTAAAATGGCCACTTTTGACACAACCTAACGTTATTTTTTCCTTCCATGAAGCACCTGGCTCATGGCATGGATCACCCTGCCCACCGTATGCACGATCTCCGTGCAGGAATCGATGGCGATACTCTTTCCCACTGCCTTTCCGCCCACCGTCAGTCCCGCTGCCAGGGCGGACATGAGCAGGGTCGCCACCTGAGGCCAGGAGAAATCAAAGCTTCGAATGACCTGGGCGGCAATGGTGGCCGAGGCGCTGCCGGACACAACGCCGCAGATATCCCCTACCACATCATTGCAGATGGAGCTTACCCGCTCCGCGTTCCGCAGCAGCCGGATGGCCTCCTGGGCGCCGGGAACCTTTTTCGCGGCCATGGAATGAAAGGGCTTTTCATCAGCGGAGGCCACCGCCATACCCACAATATCAAACAAAATACCTACCAGAATAATCACCAGCAGGATTAAAAACGCCACCGGCAGGCTGCTACTTGCCATGACCTCATCAGAAACAAAAGAAATGGTGCCGGAAATGACAATGGTAACTAGGAAAATGGTAGTCACCCATTTGATCTGTTTGTTTCGTTCCCGTTTTTCCGCCTCCGGGTCTAATTTCGCCACAGGGATTCTCCTTTAATAATTTTCATTGTTTTTTATAAATGGACGGCAGCAGGCAGGATAAATCTTACGGCTTAGGTCGGGTTGTCTTTCACCAAAGGGAACCTGTCGTTGCCGCACAGGCCGTTTCCGTTTGATCCCTACGTCCAGGTGTTGCCGAGTCCTGGCTACCCGATTGCCACTGAGACCGTACCGCAATCCCCTGCCTGCCCCTTTCAGACAGCCTAGGTGTTTTCCACGGCAGAATGATTCATAGTTTTAGCCTCTTTTGCAAGCATGGTTTCCGAAAGCGATAACCGCAGCGGCTATGGCCATAGTCGCCGGCGGTCTGGTCTTCCTTCCCCGCATGCTCACTCAAGGCAGGCTACGCTGCACACAGCACACGATTCTGTGCACCGCCTTGCAGGTTCATACTTGATTCGTACGCGATCGGGCCTCATTCCGAGGTTTCCATCGTCGTCGCACAAGGTTCAAGTCTCCACGGAAACCGGGTCGTATGCGCCATGCCATTGCCGCGCGCCCGGGATCCTTAACCCCCAGCATCCACCCTAAACTGGGCGTAAAAAGCAGACACCAGGGACTTCATCGATGTGCCCTTCAAAGGATTTTTAGGCCCTTCCTGAAAAATGGTCATTCTGACTAGGATACTGCGCCGTCGCTTTTTATTTTAGCATACTTTCACTGCATATACAAGTATGAAAAAAATATTTGTATATTTTGCATATTTATGATCGGTTCAAAAACCGCTCTTCCACAATGTCCCGATGGGTCACAGGGATCTCCAGAGCCGATACCTCCTCCCTGGTAAAGAACCGCAGCTCCTTGGATTCAGCGCTGATCCGCAATTCCGGCTCCTCGGATAGTTCCAGGGCGTAGACAACAATCACCATCCGCCAGACGCTTCCGTCCCGGAAGGCCGCGATTCGCCCCGGGTTATCATAGACCGCCAGCTTTTGAAACCGCTCCTTCGGAATCCGAAGCCCCAGCTCCTCGTAGACTTCCCGGACGATGGCCTGAAGACCGGTTTCCGTTTTCTTGCAGCCTCCGCCGATGAGGCCCCAGGTGTCACTGTCCCGACGCCGCTCCAACAAGAGCTTCCCTTTGCAGGTAATGATGGCATTGGCTCCTAAATGGGCGGGCATGGTGGTTTTGGGCGCGTCCTTAGGGTCACAGTTATAAAAGGTCACAATAGACATGCTGCGTCCTCCTTGTTGCATTTCTGGGATATTCCTTATATTACACTAAGAATATGAACAATTCCACCATAACATCCTTTTGAAGCCTTTCATTAATAAATTGTCCGAACCAAATACCAGGTATGGCTCCGCATGGCGTATTTCAGCTCAAAAAAACGGCGCTTCTGCCCAACTGTGGCACGGCACAGAAACACCGTGGCCTCCATGCCCACATACTCCACCACGCTGGTTTCCACGATCTCGTCAATATCCACCCGCAGAAGGGACTGATCCTCCTGGGGAATTCGCAGCCGCAATGGGCGCAAATCCCCATCTGCTGAGCTGAAAGAAATCACATCTACCGGACAGCTGCTGCGCTCCATAATTTCACGCCTCCTGTTTTTTGTTTTATTATAGCACGTTTGTTCGAATATAGCAAGAGGTAATTTCTGGTTGCGCCCAGGTTTGGTATCTGATATAATGTGTATGATACCCATAGAAATAGAGGAGGGGCTCCATGCTGAAATATCCCTGTCTGGTGCTTGACCATGACGATACCGTGGTACAGAGCGAGACTACCGTCAACTTCCCGTTTTTTGAATATATCCTCGCTCAGTGGCGGCCTGGCCGCACCGTGACCCTGCCGGAATATGTGGAAGGCTGCTGCAATCTGGGTTTTGCCAATATGTGCCGTCAGCGCTATGGCTTTTCCGAGCAGGAGCTGGTAGATGAATACTTAGGTTGGAAGGAATACATCAAGGACCACATTCCCACGCCCTTCCCCGGCATCGAAAACATCATCCGTCGGCAAAAGGAGGAAGGCGGTCTCATCTGCGTGGTGTCCCATTCCTGCATCCAGAACATTACCCGGGACTACGAAACCTATTTTGGTGTGCTTCCTGACGATATCTACGGCTGGGATCTGCCGGAGGAGAAACGGAAACCCAGTACCTTCCCCTTAGAGGACATTATGAAAAAATACCATTTAAGTCCCACGGAGCTTCTGGTGGTGGACGACATGAAGCCCGCCTGGGAAATGGCCAGCAAGGCAGGCGTCCCCATCGCCTTCGCAGCCTGGGGGCGGCAGGAATACCCGGAGATCCTTGGCGAAATGCGGAAACTGTGCGATTTTTCCTTCGATTCTACAGGAGAACTGGAAAAATTTCTCTTTGAAGAATAACTCCTTGCGGGTTTTAACCTCTTGACAAGGATGGTATAATTATCTATAGTATTTGGCATAGCCCAGTTTAGGGAGGTGAGCAGTCTGGAAAAAGCAGGTATCAAAGTCATGGCCCGAAACCGGGAAGCCTATCACGAATATTTTGTGGAAGAGGAATTCGAGGCAGGCATTGAGCTGACCGGCACGGAGGTCAAGTCCATCCGGGCAGGCACCCTGAATCTGAAGGACGCCTGGTGCGGCATCAAGGACGGCGAGCTTCTCTTGAACCAGATGCACATCTCCCCTTACGACCACGGAAACCGGTATAATCCCGATCCCCGCCGTGTCCGCCGTCTGCTGATGCACAGACGGGAGATCATGCGGCTCTACGGCAAGGTCAAGCAGGACGGCTATTCCCTGATTCCCCTGTCTGTCTACTTTAAGGGCAGCCGGGTCAAGGTCAACGTGGGTCTGTGCAAAGGCAAAAAGCTATATGACAAACGACAAGCCGCGGCCGAACGGGACGCCAAGCGTCAGATCGACCGGGCCATGAAGGAGAGATTCCGATGAACCCTACATTTAAGATCACTATGGAAAACGGCGGCGTTATCGAGGGTGAGCTGTACCCCGACAAGGCGCCCCAGAGCGTTTACAACTTCATCGACCTGTGCAAACATAACTTCTATGACGGCCTGATCTTCCACCGGGTCATTCCCGGCTTCATGATCCAGGGCGGCTGCCCGGAAGGCACCGGCATGGGCGGCCCCGGCTACTGCATCAAGGGCGAGTTTTTCTTCAACGGCTTCAAGAACGACTTAAAGCACAAGCGTGGCGTTCTCAGCATGGCAAGAAGCCAGTCCCCCAACTCCGCCGGTTCTCAGTTCTTCATCATGCATCAGGACGCCAAGCACCTGGACGGCCAGTACGCCACCTTTGGCAAGGTCACCTCCGGCATGGACGTGGTAGACGCCATTGCCGCCACCAAAACCGGTATGGCTGACCGTCCCGTCACCGAGCAGAAGATTGCCTCCATCACCGTAGACACGAAGGGCGAGACCTATCCCGAACCCAGGAAGCTCCCCGATCCCTACGGCAGATTCTAAACAAAAAAGGGCGGGATGCTCTCCCACCCCGCCCTTTTTAGACACCTATTCACTCTTCAC
This sequence comes from Clostridiales bacterium UBA3259, assembly GCA_002362625.1. The sequence goes on along the minus strand of DEUP01000012.1, from coordinate 14,595 downwards.
GTTTACTTCTTACCTCAAATACGGGGCCGTACTGGTTTCGACGGGGGTAGTGAGGCTGGAATAGCGGGCCGTGGCGCCTGGCCACGATAAAACGGGTATTTTTTAAATTTAACTGACAACAAGACTGTTGCCCTGGCTGCCTAATTAGGCGCCCATCCGCCCCGGAAGGTCCACGAGCCGGGCTCGGGTGTGATTTGAGTGGAGACCGTGCGTGCGCAAAGCTTTGCGCGCACCATGCATTATGAAGCTACTGATTCCCGCAGGGTGTTTGTTTCCGGCGGGTTGAGGGAATGTAAATAACAAACTGCGCCCGGAGAAGTTCCTTCCAAGTTGCCTTCGGACGGGGGTTCGATTCCCCCCGGCTCCACCATTGGACGCATATCCGAACCCTACATTGTGTGGGGTACGATCTTCGTCCAAACAATAAGACACCCTTTACCATGAGGTAGAGGGTGTCTTTTCATTTACGCTTCGCCGGAGAAGCCGTTGGCCTTGGCACACTTCAAAGCGCCGAGTATCATCTTGTTCTGAGCCAGCGTTTGTTTCTTGATCTCATGAATGGGAGTTCCCCTGTGAGAGTCCCAAATCACGAGTTGCTGCCGGTCATGGACAACGATACCTTCATAGAGGTTAATGAGCTTGTCCAGAGTCAGGTTTTTCAGCACTTGCATTTACTCACCTCTACTCTTAACCTTGATACCGGCAAGCAAGGCCAGCTCGATAGTCCATGCCGCAAACCACGCCACGGTCAACTCCGTCTGCACTACATGATCGTGGAAATTCGCAATCAGTACCGCCACGGTGTACCATGTCAGGTTGAAGATGGACACGATCACGAACTTCGTGCGGGTCTTCATCTTGGACTTCGGCTTTTCCGCAACTCTCTTACCGTTCATAGAAATCAACCTCATTAGCGTACATGGCAGAAAAGGCGAAAAACACGCATAGCATTAAAAATACTCTCAAACTTCATTGACTTCCGCTAAAAAAACACTTAAAATAGAATTGGAATTTACAGCATAAAGGCACCCCCTAAGAAAGTGTCACATAGAGATTCGCCCAAAACAACGGGTTTGCAGATACCAAACGGAAGGATGAACCCTATTCGCAACCTGAAAGGATGTGTTTCCATGCCTGAGTTTTCCTTCTCCATTTTCCCCAATGTGAATTTCCTGGATTTTCGGCTGTTTCAATACGGCTGGGAGCAGTGCGCCCCGCTGCATTCCTTCGGTCCCTTCGTGCGCAATCATTTTCTCTTCCACTATGTCCTTTCCGGCTACGGGCAGCTGGATGCCACGGACAAAGACGGAGTCACCAGAAAATACCAGCTTAGCCCCGGCCAGGGCTTTCTGATCTTCCCCAACCAGATCACCACCTATTCCGCCCGGGAGGACCTTCCCTGGAAATACGTCTGGCTGGAATTTGACGGGCTGAGGGTGGCTGAGTATATCGAGCAGTCCGGGCTGAGTTTAGACCAGCCCATATACCGCCCGGTTACACCGGAACAAGGGCAGCAGCTAGGGCAGACCATGCTCTAGCATTCCGACCAGTCGCCGCTGCATCTGGTGGGGCATTTGTGCCTGTTTCTGGACGGTCTGATGCAATCCTCCGCCAGCCGCAAGGAACTCAGCGGCGGGCAGCTTCGGGATTACTATATCCAGGAAGCTGTCAATTTCATGGAGCAAAACTATATGCGGGATCTTACTGTGGAGGAGATCGCCAAGGTGTGCGGACTGAACCGAAGCTATTTCAGCAAGCTCTTTCGGGATGTCATGGGCTGTCCTCCACAGGAGTTTTTGATTCGTCTCCGGCTGTCCAAGGCCGCCGATCAGCTCAAGGGGACAGATAGCCCCATCGGCGTCATTGCGGCCCGGTGCGGCTATCCCAACCAGCTCCACTTCACCCGGGCGTTTCATAAACGCTATGGGCTATCTCCACGGGAATGGCGTTCCCAGAATCAAATCAAAACAGAGCGGTGACCAGCAGACAAGCATAGTCACCGCTCCTTCTTTAGTCCCTCAGCAGCCAGGCAAACCCGTTGGGCCAAAGCTGCACATTTCGCATATCCTCATATTTGGTGCCGTACATCAGCTCTGTATAGCTTCCCGCTCTGCCAGCGTTCACCGAAACAAAGGCCGGGCTAAAATTAAACAGGCAGATCAGTTCCTGCTCTCCAACCCGGCGGCACAGCTTCAGCACCCGGCTGTCGCCGCTGTCCTCTGTCCACACATCCGCCTCCGGGCCAAAGCAGGGCTCCCCGGCACGGATCTCCTCCAACCGCCGCAGACCCAGGAACAGCTTACCCTGGGGGCTTTGGGAATCGTTTCGCTTCTGGGCGGCCTCCCACTGGAATTTTCCCCGGTGGAGATACCGGCTGTCCGCCCGCTTCTCTGGGTTATGGTGGTAGCTGTAATCGTTTAGCTGGCCGATTTCGTCTCCGCTGTAGATCACCGGAATCCCGCTCTGGGACAGCATCCAGGCGTGAAGGGTCAGGTCACGGGAAATGGCACGCTCCAACTGGTCGCCCTCTGACGTCTCCAATCCACACAGGGAAGCCGTGGTGCCGCAGAGACGGGCATCTCCCAGACGGGGATCGTCATTATATAGCTCTCCACGGGAGGGGCTGCCAGGCCACTTGCCGGTGAAATAGTCGTTGAGATACTTTTTGTGGGCGGTTTCATCCATTCCGAATTGCTCCCGCAGCCAGGGATAGTCCAAGCCCCAGCCAATGTCATCGTGACAGCGAAGGTAGTTTAAGAACAGAAATTCCTTTGGCAGGGCGCATACCGCCTCCATCTGCCGCTTCAGCAGGGAAGTGTCTCCCACCGCAAGGGTGTGCCAGGTGGTGGCCATGGTGGTTACGTTATAGAGCATATGGCACTCCGGCTTTTCCGGTGTTCCAAAATAAGGGGCCACCTTGGCCGGCTCCATGACCACCTCCCCCAGCAGCAGGACACCGGGGCAGACGATTTCACAGGCAATCCGCAGCATCCGCACCAGGGTGTGTACCTGGGGCAGGTTCCGGCAGTTGGTTCCCAGTTCCTTCCAGATGTAGGGGACTGCATCCAGCCGAATCACGTCAATGCCCCGGTTCGCCAGATACATGAGGTTTTCCGTCATGTCCTGAAACACCTGGGGATTTGCGTAGTTTAAGTCCCACTGGTAGGGATAGAAGGTGGTCATGACGATCTGACCGTCCTCCAGCTGTGTAAAGCTCCCCGGTGCGGTGGTGGGAAACACCTGGGGAACCGTCTTTTCATATTCCAGAGGCGTTTCCCAGCTGTCATAGAAGAAGTACCGGCTCCGGTATTCCGGCTCTCCGGCTCTGGCTTGCTTTGCCCATTCATGATCCTCGCTGGTGTGGTTCATAACAAAGTCCATGCACAGGCAGATGCCTTCTTCCCGGCAGCGGTTCGCCAGGGCTTCCAGATCCTCTATGGTCCCCAGCTCCGGCTGAACCTTGCGGAAGTCGCTGACGGCATAGCCCCCGTCGCTGCGGCCTCTGGGAGAAGCCAGCAGGGGCATCAGGTGCAGATAATTGACCCCACACTCTGTAATGTAATCAAGCCTCTCCCGCACCCCTTTGAGGTTTCCGGCGAAGGCATCCACATAGAGCATCATGCCCAGCATATCCCGGCGGCGGAACCAGTTCCCATCGGCCTCCCGTCTTGCGTCCAGCTCCCGAAGAGCATCCTTCCGCTGGCTCCAGCACCGGCGGAGCATTTCCAGGTAGCTTTCAAAGCCCATTCCTTCCCGGTACAGCGTTTGGTACAGTTCCTTCAATTCCTTAAAATGCCTTTCAAGCCTGCGGTCAAACCATGTTGCATTCATAAGCAGATTCCCCTTTATAAAATACGGTTTTCGATCTGAACTATAGCACAGCCTCCCTTCCTTTTGCAAGAGGGAAATAACACATTTGTACATATCATATTTTATCACAGGAGAAAAAATGGTATAAACCCAAGAAAATCTTCAGAACGTTCCATAAAAAATATTTGAAAAAGTTCCTATTTTATGTTTTAAACAAAATATTTATATTAGAATTGTGCAAGTATATGAAAAAATTAGCAATATAGCAGGATGTTGCCTGAAGCAACGTCAGATGTTCTGTATACAATATTTAGGTATATTTTGGAAAATACCGCCTATTTACATTTTGGTCGCAAAAGTGGTATTGTTTTCTTACCAACCAGCGCACGGAACCAAAAAATTCAAGTATAGGAGTGGCGTTATGAAAAAAAAGATATCCTGTATCATTGCAGCCGTCCTGGTCATTGGCTTGCTGCTGACCCTTACCGGCTGCGGCAGGTCCGACGGCAAGACCCATTTGACCTTCCAGATTTGGGACGTGGCCCAGCGGGACGGCATGCAGGCCATGTGCGATGCCTACACCGCCCAGCACCCGGAGGTGGAAATCGAAGTCCAGGTCACCAGCTGGGGAGAATACTGGACCAAGCTGGAAGCGGCTGGAGAGAGCAACACCATGCCGGACATTTTCTGGATGCACACCGACCAGATCCTGTATTATGCTGACTTTGGCATTCTGGCAGACGTGACGGACCTTTACGATGAAACCGACCCCGGCTTCTATCAAGCCCACTATTCCGATATCTCCATCGGCAATGTCACCGCCAGCGATGGACGGATGTACGGTGTTCCCAAGGATCGGGACAACATCGTTCTGGTATACAACCGGGAGATGTTCGACGCCGCCGGGGTAGCGTACCCCAATGCGGAATGGACATGGGACGACATGGAAGAAGCCTCTCAGAAGATCTACGATGCCACCGGGAAGTACGGCTACATGGCCTATAACGACGAGCAGCTGGGCTACTGGAACTTTGTCTACCAGAACGGCGGCTACATTCTGGACCCGGAAACCAACCTCCAGGCAGGCTACACCCAACCCGCCACCATGGAAGCCATCAAATACTATGTAGGTCTTCAAAAGAACGACTGGTGCCCCACCCAGACTTATTTTGCGGAAACCTCTCCCGGCACAGCCTTCTTCTCCGAGATCGGTGCTATGTTCTATGAAGGCTCCTGGAATCTGCTCAGTGAGCTAAAAAACTACCCCAACATGGTAGGTAAGTGGGACATCGCCCCTCTGCCCAAGTGCCCGAACCCCGCTTCCGGTGACGGAACAGGTTCCATTTCCAACGGCCTGTGCTACGCCACAGCCGCCAGGGGAAAGAACCTGGACGTTGTAAAGGATGTGCTGCGATTCTTCGGCAGCGAGGAGGGCCAACGGATTCAGGGTCAGTCCGGTGCGGCGATTCCCGCATACCTGGGCCTGGAAGACACCTGGACCACGGAATTTAAAAAGTTCCCCTATATGCTGGACGTGCAGGTATGCTACGATCAGTTTGACACCTGCGTGCAGTACATCAACAACGCCACCCGCCGCAAGTGGAAGTCCGCCGTCTCCGATCAGATGGTAAAGGTCTATAACGGTGAGAACATTGACGCATCCCTTGCCTACATGCAACAGATTGCGGACAGCTACGCCGTAACGGAAGAATAAAGAGGGGAGGAACATCTTATGAAAATCAAACGGTCTCTCGCCGCCCGGCGGGAAGAGCAGTGGGGCTGGCTCATGGTGGCTCCCACCATTATCGGCCTGGTGGTGCTGAACCTCTGGCCCTTCGCCCAGACCATTTACACCAGCTTCTGCGAGCACCTGGGCTTTGGCCAGTACCGGTTTATCGGCTTGGATAACTACATCCGTATGTTCCAGAATGCGGAGTTCTGGAAGGCTACCTGGAACACCATCCTGTTCTGTATTCTCACTGTTCCTGTTGGACTGTTTCTGTCCCTTCTGGTAGCAATGCTTCTAAACGCCAAAATCAAATTCAAGGGCGGATTCCGCACCATCTTCTTCCTGCCTCTGGTTTGCGCCCCCGCCGCCGTCACCATGGTGTGGCGCTGGATCTTCAACGGTGAGTACGGTATTCTCAATCAGCTTCTGGGAACAAGCATCGGCTGGATCACGGATCCCAAATTCGTCATGCTTTCCTGTGCCATCGTCGCCATCTGGAGCAACATCGGCTACGATGCGGTGCTGCTGCTTGCCGGTTTGCAGACCATTCCCCGAACCCTTTACGAAGCGAACAGCATTGACGGAGCGGGAAAGGTGCGGCAGTTCTTCACCATCACCCTGCCCATGGTGTCTCCTACCCTGTTTGTGGTTATGATCATGCGGCTCATGTCCGCCGTGAAGGTATATGACCTAATCTATATGATGGTGGAGGAAACCAATCCCGCCGTCACCAATGTACAAAGCCTCATGTATCTATTCTACCGTTCCTCCTTTGTGGCCGGAGAGCGGGGCTACGGTTCCGCCATTGTGATCTGGACGGTGCTGCTGATCGGAGTGATCACGGTCATCCAGTTCGTCGGCCAGAAGAAGTGGGTCAATTATGATGTGTAAGGAGGCGCCAAGATGAAAAAACATACCATTGAATCTTCCCGCAAGCGCATGACCGCTTTCACCTACGCCGCCCTGATCGCCGGTTCCGTGATTATGATCTTCCCCTTTGTGTGGATGATCCTCACCAGCTTCAAAACCGTGCCGGAAAGCATGGCTGTTCCCCCCACCATTCTGCCCAAGCAGTTCACGGCAGCCAACTTTAAGGAAGCCCTGACCAGTCTGCCCTTCCTGAAGCTTTACCTCAATACCACGCTGATGATCCTGTTCCGGGTGATCTGCGCTGTGGCCTTCAGCTCCATGGCCGGCTATGCCTTCGCCATGCTGGAGTTCCGGGGCAAGAAGCTGCTCTTCGGAATCGTGCTGGTGCAGATGTCCCTGCCTTCCCAGATCTTCATTATTCCCCAGTATCAGATGGTGGCGAAAATGGGAATGGCAAACACCATCTTCGCCCTGGTGTTCCCGGGCATCGTCAGCGCCTTTGGTGTCTTCTTCCTCCGTCAGACCTATCTGGGCATTCCCAAGGAGGTGGCCGAGGCCGCTTACCTGGACGGCTGCAACCAGTGGCAAACCTTCACCAAGGTTATGTTCCCCCTTACCGGAACCTCTGTGGCGGCCCTGACCATCTTCACCGCCGTCTTTGCCTACAGCGACCTGATGTGGCCGTTGGTAGTCAACTCCGATTTGAAGATGATGACCCTGTCCTCCGGCCTTGCCACCCTGCGGGGCCAGTTCTCTACCAACTTCCCGGTGCTGATGGCAGGTTCACTGCTTGCCATGCTGCCCATGGTGATTCTGTATCTCATTTTCCAAAAACAGTTTGTGGAAGGCATCGCCTCCACCGGCGGCAAGTAACCTTCTCTTTCCCTGGAGCGGCCCCGGCACTTTTCAAAATGCCGAGGCTGTTTCCAGAGGGAAACTCTGAATTGGGGGGCGGATTTTGGAAAGTCCGCCCTTGCCTTCTATGCAAAAATCCCGTATAATACCCATACCTACACCACATGACCAGGGAGGATTCCTATGATCGCAATTGACGGTAACAACCGTGTGTTTACATTGCACACCCAAAATACCACCTATCAGATGAAAGCGGATCGGTATCAGGTTCTGCTCCATACCTACTACGGCCCACGAATCCAGGAGGGGGATCTTTCCTATCTGATTGGATATGCGGACCGGGGCTTCTCTCCCAACCCCGATGAGGCCGGGGATAACCGGGCCTACTCCCTGGATACCCTGCCTCAGGAATATTCCACCTGCGGCGCAGGAGACTTTCGTCTGCCCTCCATTGAATTTGAATCGGAAAACGGCAGCCGCATGGCGGATCTTCGCTATGTGGGCTTCACACTCCGCCGGGGAAAGTATGCCTTGGACGGCCTGCCTGCTTTCTGGGGTGGAGACGAGTGGGAAACGCTGGCCATCACTCTGGAGGATGCTGCCGCCGGAATGCAGGTAGAGCTGTACTATGGCGTGCTGGAAAAATACGATCTGATCACCCGTTCTGTCCGGGTTGTGAATCGGGGAACAGAGACGGTTTCTCTGCGCCGGTGTGCATCTCTGTGTCTGGATTTTCAAGGCGGCGATTTTGATTTTATCACCTTTGACGGCTGTCACACCCTAGAAAGAAACCTGAACCGCACGCCTCTCCGCCCCGGTGTTCAAAGCGTAGAAAGCGTCCGGGGCACCTCCAGCCACCATCATAACCCCTTTGTCATGCTCTGTGAGCATCGTGCGGACGAGGACTATGGCTTGTGCTATGGAGCGGCTCTTGTGTACAGCGGTAACTTCCTTGCCGCTGCGGAGCGCACCCAGATGGAGCACAACCGCCTTGTTCTGGGACTGAATCCTGACCATTTTTGCTGGATGCTGAAACCGGGAGAGGCCTTCACCGCACCGGAAGCGGCCATTGTCTGCTCTCCCAATGGCTTCGGACAGATGAGCCGCCAATTCCATCGTGCCATCCGGAAAAATCTGATCCACGACCCCTATCAGGGCCGCCGCCGCCCCATCCTTATCAACAACTGGGAGGCTACGGACTTCCGTTTCGACGAGGAGAAGCTGGTTTCCATCGCCCGTGCCGCCGCCCCTCTGGGAATCGACCTGTTTGTTATGGACGACGGCTGGTTTGGAAAGCGGGACAGCGATACCAGCGGACTGGGTGACTGGTTCGTAAATGAACGGAAGCTCCCTGGCGGTGTGAGCCGTCTAGCCGAGCGGATCAAGGAGCTGGGCATGTCCTTTGGCATCTGGGTAGAGCCGGAGATGGTAAATGAGGACAGCGACCTCTACCGTGCCCACCCGGATTGGTCCTTGGCGGTTCCCGGACGGTCTCAGACCCGGAGCCGGTGTCAGCTGGTGCTGGATTTCTCCCGGCGGGAGGTTCGGGATTATGTCTATGGCTCCATCAAAAAGGTGTTGGACAGTGCGGATATTTCCTATGTCAAGTGGGATATGAACCGAAGCCTCACCGATGTGTTCTCCAATGCCCTTCCTGGGTCTCGGCAGGGGGAGGTGCTGCACCGGTATGTCCTTGGCGTATACGAAATGCTGGATCGAATGCGCCGGGATTATCCCCATATGCTGATTGAGGGCTGCTCCGGTGGGGGCGGAAGATTCGATTTGGGAATGCTTTACTACACCCCCCAAATCTGGTGCAGCGACAATACGGATGCGGTAGACCGCCTCAATATCCAGTACGGAACCAGCTTCTGCTATCCCGTTTCTACCATGGGCGCGCATGTCTCCGCCGTTCCCAATGCCCAGACCGGGCGCAGGGTTTCTCTGAATACCCGGGGCGTGGTTGCAATGTCTGGAACCTTCGGCTATGAGATGGATTTAAATGAGACGACCCAGGAGGAAAAGCAGTTGATCCGGGAGCAGGTGGCCTTCTTTAAGGAGCATTACGATCTTATTCAAAACGGGGATTACTACCGTTTGACTGTCCCCGGCGGCCCTCTTACCGCATGGGAGCAGGTTTCCCCGGATAAGGGGGAGGCGCTGGTGTCCGTGGTTTATGGGGAGGCTCATTCCTCGCCCCCCTTCCGGGTTCTGCGGCTAAAAGGCTTAGACCCCAGCGCCCACTACAGAGTTAATGGTCAGGGCGAATACTCTGGTGAGGCCCTGATGAACGGCGGCTGGCTGCTTCCCATGCCTATGGGAGAGTACCCTGGATTTCATTTGTTCCTTCAGGAACTTTAAGAGGCGACCATGTATCTATTCCTGTGAAAACAGGCGGCAAGTAAGACAAGGTTCTTGTCGCCCTGTATTCCCTGGAGAGGTCCACAACCCAAGAACTCATCTGCTTTCCGTAATTCTTCAGATCCCCAACGATCAGCGGGAAAAGCACTCCATCTTTGGGGATGACTACCCCGCCAAGGATGGCACACATCTTGACGCGAATGTGCAGGACGCTGCACAGAAGGTAGGCAGCTTCCTGCGGCAGAACGTGGAATCGTCACTACCGCCAGACATCATGTCAAACTACCGTCAGACAGCAACTAACAATACGAAGAAACAAATAACCCCGAACACAACCAATCCCGGTGCCAAAACAGCACCGGGATAATATCTGAAAAACGGCGTTTTCCGAACTTTTGAAATCAGGTATGTTTTCGACAGTTCTCAAAACCACTCCCGTTTGGGTCATATTTGGGTCAGGAGCGGATATGGCGGTGCAGTTGACCCAAACCGGAGTACGATTTATTTGGGTCAATTCAAGCCTCTTACGAAAGAAAATAGCCGTTTTCACAACTTTTACGCTGCAAAAACGACTGTTTTCCTGGTCGGAGTGTCGGGATTCGAACCCGAGGTCTCTTGGACCCGAACCAAGCGCGATACCAAGCTTCGCCACACCCCGAAATCTCATATATTATAATCGGTAAATCCCCTTCTGTCAACCACCAAAATTGGCAAATCTGTCCTTCTCTTTTTCTCACGATCCGCATACCCTTGTCTGAGGTGATACAATGGGTTATCGGATTGATTATTCCCAAGGCGGCAATACGCCTGTCAGAAAGAAGCGCTCCTCCACCCTTCCCCTGTTTACCGTCCTCTTTTTTCTTCTTTTTCTTCTCCTCACCGGAAAATACTGGCGCCAAGGCTCCCAAATCCTTCAGGAGCTTCTCCTCCCGGGAGACGCCGCTGTTACGGCGGCAGCCATCCAGAACTTGACCTCAGCACTGAAAACCGGCCAGTCCTTTTCCGATGCCTTCGCAAACTTCTGCCTTCAGGTGATCCAAGGTGCCGGCATTCATCTTTGAGCCTTGGAGCTTTTTTCTCGCCGCCCTGCTGCTCCTGCTGGTTCCCCTGCCCTGGCTGTGCGCCGCCGCTTTGGCTGCGGTGATCCATGAGGGCTTCCATATCCTTGCCATTCTCCTTTGTGGATACCGGGTTCTGGGCGTACGGATAGGACTTGCCGGCGCTGTGATCGAGACAAATCTAACCGGGGACGTTCCGGAACTTCTGTGCGCTCTGGCAGGGCCCGCGGGGAGCCTGCTCCTGCTTACCCTCTGTCACCCCTTCCCCATGCTCTCTCTATGCGGGGCTGCTCAGGGATTGTTTAATCTGCTCCCCATCTATCCCCTGGATGGGGGACGTGCCTTGCTGTGTCTGCTTTCGCTGCTTTTCCCTAACAAAGCCAATGTAATCGGGAAATGGATCACCCGGACCGTTTTTACGCTGCTGACCGCTGTCTGCCTTTATGGAGCAGTCCGCCTTTCTCTGGGGATATTTCCTATTTTTCTTTTGCTGATCCTGCTGATAAGCGCATTCTTGCGAAAAAAGCCTTGCAAACAGCGTCAAATCAGGGTACAATAGGGCTACCAATTTCTAAGAGGTAACACTATGACCGACCTGAAACAACGCCTTCTCCTTTCGGTGCAGAAGCCTGCCCGCTATACCGGCGGAGAATGGGGCGAAATAAAAAAAGATCCCAAGGACGTCCGGGTGCGCGTCGCCTTCTGCTTCCCGGACACCTACGAGATCGGCATGTCCAATCTGGGCATGCGGATTCTCTACGGCGTCATGAACCGGATGGAGGGCGTCTGGTGCGAACGGGTATTTGCCCCCTGGGGCGATATGGAAGAAGCCATGCGGGCAAATCATCTGCCCCTGTGGGCACTGGAAAGCCAGCAGCCCATCCGGGAGCATGACATGATCGCCTTTACCATCGGCTATGAAATGTCCTATTCCAATATCCTGAACATGCTGAATCTGGCAGGCATTCCCCTCCATGTAAAGGGTCGCCATGGACTAAAAAATATGGTCTTTGCCGGTGGCGTCTGCGCCTTCAATCCGGAACCCCTGGCGGACTTTATTGATTTTTTCTCCCTGGGCGAGGGCGAGGACATCACCGTAGAGATTGTCTCCCTGTACGACAGGGCAAAGGCAGAGGATTGGAGCAAGGAGCAGTTCCTCCGGGAGGTTTCCAAGATCCCTGGGGTGTATGTTCCCAGCTTCTACCACCACGAATACCACGAGGACGGTACCCTTGCCGCCGTGATTCCTCAGGAGGGCGCCCCGGAGACGGTGCAAAAGCGGATCGTAGAGGATCTGGACAGCGCCTACTTCCCCACAGAAATGATTGTCCCTTCTACGGAAATCGTCCATGACCGGGCCAATTTGGAGGCTTTTCGGGGCTGTATCCGGGGCTGCCGATTCTGCCAGGCCGGTTTTTCCTGCCGCCCTGTGCGTAAAAAAAGTCCGGAGGTTCTCTACCGTCAGGCAGTGGAAACCCTGGGCTGCTCCGGCATTAACGAAATCACCGTATCCAGCCTCTCCACCTCGGACTACCGGGGCCTGAAGGAGCTGACGGATCTGTTGATCCCCTACTGCGCCCAAAACCGTGTGAATCTCTCCGTGCCCTCTCTCCGGGCGGATAACTTCTCCCAGGAGCTGATGGAAAAGCTGCAAACCCTCCGAAAAAGCGGCCTGACCTTTGCCCCGGAGGCTGGAACCCAACGGCTGCGGGATGTGATCAACAAAAACCTGACGGAGGACGAAATTCTGAACACCTGCGCCAGAGCCTTTTCCGGCGGCTGGAACAACGTAAAGCTGTACTTTATGCTGGGTCTGCCCACGGAAACCGACGAGGACGTTTTGGGAATTGCCGACCTGGTTTATAAGGTCATCAAAACCTGGCAGGCAAATGCTGTCAACAAAAAGCGGGGCCTGCGGGTGCATGTGGCAACGGCCTATTTCGTACCCAAGCCCCACACGCCCTTCCAGTGGGAAAAGCAGATCACGCCCCAGGAATATCTCCGGCGGTGTAAACTTTTAAAGTCTCACTTCTATTCCAAGTCCATTGAATATGACTACCACAGCCCGGACTTAAGCCGGCTGGAGGCGGTCTTTGCCCGGGGCGACCGCCGCTTGGGGCCGGTGATTGAAGAAGCTGTGAAAAACGGCGCCCGGCTGGACGGCTGGGACGAATACTTCCGGTATGACCTGTGGCAGGATGCCTTCCAAAAATGGGGCGTGGATATGGACTACTACACCACAAGAGGCTATGGCGAGGACGAGCTCCTCCCCTGGGACTTAATAGACGTGGGCGTCACCAAGATGTTCCTGAAAAAAGAACGCAGGCGCGCTTACCAGGAGGCGGTGACCCCGGACTGCCGCCATGGCTGTGCCGGATGCGGCGCCAACAGCCTGCTGAAGGAGGTGGACTGCGATGCCTAGAGCCTTATTTGAAAAAACCGGCTCCGCCGTCTACATTTCCCACCTGGATCTCATGCGGCTGTTCCAGCGAGCCTTCCAGCGGGCCGGGCTGTCTCTGACCCACACCCAGGGCTTCAATCCCCGTCCCTCCGTGTCCATTGCCCTGCCTTTGAGCCTGGGCGTGAAAAGCCGGTGTGAGCTTCTGGACTTCGATCTGGAAGGCCGGATTCCCTCCTGGGAGGAAGTGGCTGACCGGTTAAACAGCGCCCTCATCAGCGGCGTACAGATTTTAAAGGTCTATCCTGATGGGCAAAAGCTGAAAAACCTCAGTCTGCTTCAGTCCGCCGTCACCTTGGAATATGACCGGGGCATTCCGGAAAGCGCCCAGGAGGCCATTGCCGCCCTGTTTGCCCGGGAGCGTCTGACAGTGGAAAAGAAAAACAAAAACGGCGTCACAGAGCAGGATCTGATTCCCATGATCCGGCGGCTTTCCGTGACCCGGGTAAATGTGCAGGAGCTGAGGCTGGAAATACTGGGCTGCTGCCTGAATCCCACCTTAAATCCCATGCAGCTCAGCGCCGCCATTACCAGGTATCTTCCGGAGCTGAAGCCGGACTTTGTATGCTGTCAGCGCATTGAGCTGTATGATACCAATGAAACTATATTTCGATAAGGAGAAGCGAACCATGGACGAAAGATTCGAGTTAGAGGAATGCCCCATCTGCCGGGGCGCGGGCATCATCACCCACGAGGGCGGCTGGAGCGTACAGGTGGAATGCTGTGACTGCAGCGCCCACACCGTTTATTTGGAGTACAATACGGAAGCGGAAAAGGCGGAAGCCGAACGAGCCGTGGCCCATTTGTGGAACATCGGCAAGGTTGTCAGCAGTGAACGCGGGGAGTAAGCTGGAGGAAGCAATCCGAAGCCGGATCGAGGCGTTTTCCCAAATCGTTCCCGGCTCCATCGGAGACATTTTGCAGTTTCGTCTGATTTCCTATGACGAGGAAACAAATGTATGCATCATGACATGCGAAACAGCGCCATGGATGTGCAATACTGCCGGTACCCTCCACGGAGGTATGTGCGCCACCATTTTGGATCAGGCCATGGGCTTTATCGCCTACAGCGTGAAGCAGGGCGAAGGCATCGCCCCCACGATTCAAATGTCGGTTGACTACCACCGCCCTCTGATCCCCGGGGAAACAGCGCTTATTAAGGTGCGTGTCATTTCCGTAACCCGCAGCTTCATCAGCCTGTCGGCGGAGGCCATGCGCGCGGAGCTTCCGGAGAAGGTATGCGTATCCGGTACTGGCATCTATTTCTGTAAGCCCGGGGAAGCATAATCGAAAGGCCATGCTCCGCAAACCGGAAAAGGTTCCGGCTTGCGGAGGGCTTCAAAATTTTTTTCAAAATTTTGAAAAAAACACTTGCATTTTTCGGCAAGGTGTGCTATTATATTCAAGCTGTCAGGAGACAGCATCAAATGATCCGGGTGTGGCGAAGTTTGGTA
>DEUP01000011.1:15920-17106 GCA_002362625.1 Clostridiales bacterium UBA3259 | reverse complement strand
TCCCCCTTGACAACAGCTTTAGAAGTAAAATCAAGTAGCAAAAATTCAAAAGAGTTGCTCAAAAGATGTTAAAAAGGAGTAAGAAACTTGAATGCTTCTTACTCCTTTTATGTTTACATCTTCATCATTTGTGAATCCTTGCTTTCTCTTTTGTCAACTGAGCCAGCGGTGAAAAAGAATCAAAATTGTCTGAAATATCCGTATCGTAGATTGCACAGTAGTGCTTTGTCATGGCAAGGGTACTGTGTCCCAACAGCTTTTGGAGAATCAACGCATCTCCGCCGCAGTCCACGAGGAACTTCCTGGCAAATGTATGCCGAAAAAGATGTATGCTTGTCCGGCTTACTCCACGCTTGTGATTATATTTTTTGATTGCGCAGGAGAGGGCGTTTTCAGACATCATTTCCCCATAAACCGTACAGAACAAATAATCTTCAGGTGCGCCGCCCCGAATGCCCATGTATTCCGACAAAATCTTTGCCATTTGGCTGCACAGAGGAACCGACTGCAATTTTCCTGTTTTGGTGTGACGGTAGATTACACGCTTGTCAGGCAGAGAAACATCCCTGTTTTGAATGTTGCGGATTGTAGCCGCACGGCAGCCGGAATTGATTAAGAAGTTCACAATAACCCAATTTCGATACTCACAGAAATCACAGTCCTTTGGGGGCTTTTTCAGAAGGGCAATGAGTTCTTCATCTGTGTACGAGCCTTTCGCAGTTTCCTTGTCGGGAATGTTGGGGAGGCTTAAATCTGTGTAGCCCTCTGCTCTGCACCATTTCAGAAATGTGCGGAACACCCTTGCGTAGCTGCTGATCGAATTGGGGGACACGCCGCTCTTGCGCAAAGACACCAGCATGGAATCCAAGGCTTCCTTTGTCAGTTCATCAAAGGTCATGGTCATGTCCAGATGATACCCAAGACTGTGAAAGTGGCGATTGTAGGTTAGAACTGTTTTATCGCTCACGCCCTTTGCCATTTGCGCATTCACAAACCGAGGAAAGACTTCCTCAATTTTCCAACTTTTCTGCGCCATTTGCATTCTCTTTTTTGCCATAATTCAGACCCACTGCCTTTCTCTAAAAATGAGGTTCAGGCAGTGGGACTGGTTATGATGTAGGAAAATACAAAAATCCTGAAAGCCCTAGAGCTTTCAGGATTTTGGTGACCCGCCGGGGACTCGAAC
>DEUP01000011.1:0-15577 GCA_002362625.1 Clostridiales bacterium UBA3259 | reverse complement strand
TTGGCGACATCCCAATGTGGAGGGCCCCTTGACCGGGCACACGGGGTATTATAACATGTCTTTCCCGGTTTTGCAATCCCTTTTTTACGGATTTTGCCCCATTTCTCCGGTTTCTATCAGTACAGAATCCGGGCAGCGGCCATTTTGCAGACCGCTGCCCGTTTGGTGTACAGACACAAAGACCTGGTTATACCTCAACACCCAGCAGATTCTTTGCCAGAACGCCCACTGCAAAGCTCATCACCGCAACGCCGATGCTGATGCAGGCCATCTCCCAGAACCGCCGCTTAAAGGGCTGATCCTGGGCAACGGAGGTGTAGTAGGTAAAGCCGCCAATGATCAATACCACCACCAGCAGCATGCAAGCAAGGGCCGGAATGTACTGATTGACCCCAAAAATCAGATACGGGGCGATCAGCAGCACTACGGTAATCAGATAGGCAATACCGGTGTAGGTGCAGGACTTCAGAGCGTCGCTGCGCCCCTCGCTTCTGGCCGCCAGGAATTCGCTGGAGGCCATGGAGAAGGTAGCGGAAATACCCACGATCAGGCCGGACAGGGCAATGAGCCGGTTGTTCTGCAACGCGAAAACAAAACCAGCCAGAGAACCGGTCAGCTCCACCAGAGCGTCATTCAGGCCAAGCACCATGCTGCCCACATATTGAAGCCGCTCCTCGTCCAGCATGTCAAGCAGCGCCTTTTCATGCTCCTCCTCCTGCTGCCGGATGTGGATGCTCTCCTCCACCTCCGCCGCCAGTAACGCGTATTCCTCCTGAGCGCCTTCTTCTCCTTTTTCCATCAGCTTCACCGCGAAGGTAAAGCCCAGGATCCGGGCCATCACTGTAAACTTGCGCACCTTGCCCATCTGAGGCTTCATAGCCTCGCCGGTGTATTTCTTCCAAATTTCATAGTGGGCCCTTTCCTCCTGGGACAGCCGCAGCAAGGTCTGCTTGTTTTCCTCCCCACCGGCAAAGGCGGCGATTCGTTCGTAAATCACGCTTTCTGTCAGCTCATTTTGCTGCATTTTCCGAATAATGGTCAGAGCCTGGGCCGAAATCTGCTTTTCCATAGGAATATCCTCCCTCGATTCTCTCTTTTGGGGAAAAGAGCAGGCGTCTTTTCCCGGAATTTCCATTATACTCCTTTTTTCATCCCGCTGCAAGCCCCAAAGCGGCAGTTACCAAAATTCCCAGATTGTCCCGGTATATCTCATCGAACTGGCTCAGGGGCAGCGGGTTTTCACCCAGCCCCACCTCAATGGTGTACCCGGGGCGACGATAATCCTGGATGAACCAGTCCTTGTACCCAGCGAAGCTGGAGGTGTAGGGGGTCTCCGCCAGCTCATAGCCGCTGAGCCTCGCGAACTCCTCTCCCAGCTTTTGCGCGCCAGGCACCACATAATCCCGGAACTGCCAGTAGATCACCTGTCCCTGGGTGTGATAGGCCAGCACCAGGTCAGGATCTATCTTCTCCGTGAACTCCGCCAAAGCGATGGACTCCCGCTGATTCAGAGGCGCTCTTCCTACATAGTCCCTGGGGCCGGGCTTTGTAAACCCCTGGGAGAATTTGATTTCTCTGGCCATCCGCCATCCGGCAGGGTATTGAAGATTGAGATCTGTCCCCAGAAGATTTGCCTTCCAGCCATTCGGGAAGGGAATGCCGGGGTAGTTGTCCGAAAGGCGCAGGGCGGCTTCATATTGCAGCGTTCCCACCCCAATGGCCCCAGTCACCAGATCCACCCCGTCGGGATTTACCATGGGAACCGTGTAAATGGTAGCGGCGTTGAGAATATTTTCCGCCGGAACGCCGTAGAGCCGTCCGCCAGTACGCTCCGCCTCTGCCAGCTCCTCCATAAACTTCAGGATCACCGGGGTTGTGATCCACTCGTTGGCATGGTGGGAAGCGGAATAGAAGACCTTCCTCTCTCCCCGGCCGATGGTCAGGGCTTCCACCGGGCGGCCAAAGGCAGTTGTGGTCAATGTCTCGGTACGCGTCTGTGGGTAGGCTTCCACCAGCCGGCGGATGGTTTCCCTGCACAGGGCCGAGGTCATAGGTACAGTGGTTGGTACAATGGGCAAAGCGATCACCTCAGACAATGGTATGCGGAGAAGCGCCGGAACTTTCTCCGGAACCCGGAATTCAGGAAACCTTCCTTCCGGTGACCGCCTCGAAGTGATATTTCACAATTCCCAGATCCACCTTAGCGTAAAAGCCGAAGCCGGACACCTGGGCGGATACGCTGTCACCCCGGCAGATAAACAGAAACTTCTGCTGATTGACTGCGGTAGGTGCCAACAGCACCGCCTCCATGCCTCTGCGGAACCAGTCCGGCATTTCTCCCTCCACCCTTGTCACCTGTTCCAGGGTCTTTCCCTGATGGGAGCTTCCCTGGTTCTTCCCGTAGCCCAAAGAAATGAGGCAGACCTCCTTTTCTCCTTTCCGAACCACAGCGGCGCTTTTGCCGTAGGTCATGGCCACCCAGCAGGTGTTCAGGCCAAGGGACTGGGCCAGCAGCACCAGCTTCTCTCCCCAGTATCCGCACTGTTCGTCCAAGTTCTCTCCCCTGGGTCCGACCAGAGCGATGTAGTTTGTCACGCCGCTGAACCTTCCGTAGTGAGCCATTCCGGAATCAAAGCATTTCGGCTCGTCAAACAGCAGCTGAATGCTTAAGCCCGTTTCCCGGTTGATGGCCTTCACCTCCGTTTCCAGAGTCCGCCGCGTGTCTCCCTCAATGGCCCGGACCTCATACTGGCGCACGCTGTGACGGCGTTTCATAATTTCTAAAATATCCATATCCATTTCCTTTCGTTTATCGGTTTGCGCCAATTATACCATATTTCAAGGGAAATGGTATATGGAAAAAGAAAATCAAGACGGATAAGCTTACTCTCCCATTGCCTCTTCCCCGGCCTTTTCCACCAGCTCTCCTCCGGCCTTTAACAGCTTCACCAGCCACCCCGGCACCTGTGCGCCCATTTTTACCGCATTTTCCAGAATACTGCCCAGCTCCGTAATCAAATACCAGGCTGTCACCAGGGGCAGCACCAGTCCCGGCCAGGAAATGCCAATGGGCAGATGCTCTGCCATCAGCACCAGCACCCAGTCCGCTATGGCCCCTACCATAACTGTGACAATCATGCCGCCCTTGTGCCACAGTCCCTCCCGGGCCACGGCGCTGCTCCACTGGCCCGCCTTGCAGGCCGCCGCCGTGCCGGAAATGTAGTCCAGGGCCATCACCGCCACCCAGGCCAGGAGCAGAATCCCCTTCCAGCCAAGCAGCGTACCCGCCGCTGTCAGTCCCGCCGCCACCGCGGCCTTCCATACCATCACCTTTTCATCCATCAAAATACCTCCCGCTTTGTCTTTTCTCTCTGCCTGAAAAATCATTCCACATCCATGTGAACAAAGCTTCCGTCAATCCCATAGGCATAACGCACGTTTTTCAGGCCCTTCACATAAGAAAGCACCCTTTCCGCTGAAACGCCCCGAACGGAAAAATCAACCGCCTTCCCCATCAAATGCCGGGAATTTGCCACGCCTCCCACTCTCTCGTTATGGGCCGCGCACCGCACACCCGAGGATATGGTCACCGGCAGGGAAAAGTGGAGCCGTACCTTCTCCGCCAGATGTACCAGCTTTTCCTCCGGCTCTCTGGGGAACCCGCCGCATTTCCCGCAGGGGCAGCGGAATTCCTCCCGCTGAAAATAAGCGATTTCCTTCCAGAACCCGCCCTCCTCCCGCTTCCAGTCATCCCCCACAGCCTTTCGCAGGGCCTCCCAGGTCTGCGTCCCGGCGATACCGTCCGCGCTGAGACCAAAATCCGACTGAAACGCCGTAACCGCCAGTTTGGTTTTTGGCCCATCCAGGCCGTCCATCGCCCCGGGATCATACCCCAGATAGGCCAAAAGATGCTGCACCTGCAAGGTTGTCACTCCATCACCACCCCATATTTCTCCAGAATGGCCAGAATATCCTCCGTCAGCACATTCTTCAGCTGGCCGGGAGGCAGCTTCCCAAAGGCTTCGGCAATGGCCCGCATGTCCTGCTGTCCTTCCTCCGCCGCCCGGATCTCCACCAGCCGCTTCTCTGCGCCGCTACTCCACTTCTTCATCCGGTGTTACCTCCAAAATGGTGAGGGCGGACCGCATGTCCTGTCCCTCTGCCCGGATCTCAGCAATCTTATTCAGAATCCGCTGCTTCCGCTGCTCAATGGTCACGCTTCCACCCCCAAAGCCGCTTCAATCTCCCCCAGAGCCGTTTCATATTGTCTCAGCAGCTCTTGTTCATACCCTCTTTGCCACATATCCAATTCCTCCCACGGCTTCCACGGGGAAATCATTCCCCCTTGAAACACGACCCCATCAGAGCGCGTCCAGGTCTCACCTTCAGGCACATAACGATAACCCTCGATAAAGGCGTCGCACTTTCCGTCGAAGAAATCCGTTTCTGCAGGCGTGTATTCCCCGTTCTCGTTGCTGACATGACATCTGCAATCGGTGTCAATATAAATGATCACACACAGCACCTCCTTAAGAAAGGGTTACGTCGGAAAGCGTTGCGTCGCAGGACTCGTTCCACAAGGTATCCACGAAGATCGACAGATAGTAGCTGCCGCTCAACGCCGAAGTGTCAATGGTTTTTGTGGAAGTCGCACTTATACTTTTCAGGGAGGCGACAATACCATTTGGCGCATACTCGCTTGAACTGACTGTATTGGCACTTGATATATAAAATGACGCTCGCAAACCACCAGTACTGTTTCTCGTA
Organism: Clostridiales bacterium UBA3259; assembly: GCA_002362625.1. The sequence goes on along the minus strand of DEUP01000011.1, from coordinate 10,810 downwards.
ATCTTAAAACCTAACGTATTATAGTGCGTAAGGTCGATTTTATTTTTTGTGAAGACATTCGTTCTTGGATGGTGGTCTTCTGAAAAGGCGGCCGTCATGTTGGAAATACTTCCGTTCCAGTACGAAGCTGTCAAAGCCAGCGTGTAGACCAGCGTAACCGCTGCACTTTGGCCATTGGAAGATATTGTCACGTTTTCGCTCTTCGTTTTGGTCCCGTTTGTTGCCGTTACCACCCATGTGCCGGAGTTCGGCACCTTGCATGCCCAGGTGCCGGTGGTGCCCGGAGCGGTCAGGGTGGTGGACCCGTTCTTTGCGGTGCAGGTGGACCCGGCGGGATAGGTCACATTGATCGTCGCGCTGAAATATGTGATGGTAACATAACTCACCGTCAGCCTGGTAATGGAAACGCTTTTTGCGGCCGTCTGACCGCTCTTTGTTGCCGTAACCGTCCAGGTACCGTTGTCCAGCCCGGAAAAGGTCCAGGTGCCGCTTTTCTCAGCGGCAGTCTTGGTGGCAGTCCCGCTTTTGCAGGTAACGGTTGACCCGGTGGGCGCGGTCACCACAATGACAGACTTCATAAGCCCGCCCCCCGCGTTGGTTCTTCCAATCATGCGCTCTCCCCCTTTCTATTTCGTCACCCGGATGGTGGGAATCGTAATGGCCGCCGTGGGCACGCTGGCCGCAAAGAGATACACGATTCCGTCGGCAGCCCGGGCTACCGGCGAAAAATTTCCGGACACCGCGTCCTCGGCAGAAAAATACACATCCGGCACCATATCCGCCGTCACCCCTGCCAGCGCCACCGCCGTCCAATAGGGAAAGCCCGCCAGGCTCTGCTCCGAACCCTGGCCTACCCAGGCGCCAGCCGGCACATATAAATTCGAAAAGGTCAGCACCCGCCCGTCCACATACCCCTTCGGCGCGGCGTCTTCCGCCTGTTCCGGCTCTCCCAAACCGGCGACCCGGTGCCCATCCATCTGAATATCCCCGGACATAGTGCCGCCGGTTTTGTGGAGAAAGGCCTGGCTCACCTGATCCGTAAAGTGGCCGGAGGCAATCAGGGCCTCAAAATCCTGGATCGCCTGATCCACCTCTTTCAGAGCGTCCTCCAAAATGGTGTACTCGTTCTCGGAGACCACCTCGTCTCCCTCGGTAAACACGGTGTCGTCCACATCCAGGAAGAACCTGGGGCTGGTAATGAGCCGCCCGTCCCCGCCGTAGAGCCGAACCTCACACCTTACCTGCCCAGCCGCCGCCGTGGTCTGGGGCGTCAGCTCATAAACGATGGCATTGTTCTCAATGGCGGCCTCGTTGAAAATCACCGTATCGTCAGGCTTCCGGGCGGTAAAGGCGGCGGTGCAGTCCTGGGTAATCCGGTAAGGCGCGCCCCCATCCATCAGCGTCACATACAGCTTTCGGATGCTGTCCCCCTTTTTCGCCCGGAGAGACAGCCCCGATTCCGTCTCATGGATGTCCAGCGACAGCCGGTAATTTGAAAAGTTCATATACACCCTCCTTACCATCGGGTGTCCCGCAGCTGCGTAGCGCCACGGTTGCTGATCTTGTTGTCCGCAATGGCTTTGCGCAAAAAGCTGTCCAGTTCCTTGGTGGACGCGCCGCCCTGCTTTTTCTCCCGGTAGATTTCCTCCACTGTCTTCTCCTTGCTGCCATTCTTCCGGCGAACGGCAGCCTCCTCATTTCCGCCGCCAGCAGCCGCCGTCTCCATGGGAATCCCCAGAATCTCCAGCACCTCCGGGGTCTGTACACCCTGCTGGTACAGCCGGAAGGCATTCTCCCAGGTCTGCTGCTCCCTGTCAAGGCCCTGCTGGTATCGGTCATAGTCCGCGCCTTCCCGCTCACCCAGCATGGCATAGCGCTTATAAAGGCCATCCGCTTCCCGGTCATACCGTTCCAGAGCCAGCTGGTAAAGCTCCGGGATTTTGTCGTTTAACCCCTGTAAGTAGCTCTGATAGGCCTGCTGTCCCGCGCTCTGGGCATAGGAGCTGCCATAGCCGCCGGTGAGCGCCGCCGCCTGGCCCAGGGTGTCCATCATGGCCATTTGGCCTCCCTGAATGTATCGATCCTTGTACTGCTGATACAGCGCGTCCCCGTTCAGGTCGTAGGAAAAGTCCTTCCGATCCAAAATCTTCGCGATGGTATCCTCCAGCTGGCCCTGCCATTGAGAGCTGTAAGCCCCGGCCTGCTTCTCCTCCAAAGCGCTCCCCGGCACTTCCTTCTTTTCTTCTTCCATGCCTTCTCCCCCCTTAAATAATCCCATACAGTCCGGTCACGCCGCCTCCCGCCGTGACCACGGACATGCTTCCGCCGCTGCACGTCAGACGCACCCCTTCTCCCGCGATGGTTCCGCCCTCCCGGCCGCAGACCACAGGCATTCCTCCCATGATGACCAGAAACACCCTATAGCGCCCCACGGCCCCGCTGTCCACCACCGCAGAGTCTCCGGCGGACAGGGTGCTGCCTGTCCAGATTTCCCGTCTTCCGCCCAGGAAATTCTCCTTCTCCTGCTTTTTCGCCAAAGCCTGGAAGAACTTCCCGAACACCTCGCCCGACTGACCCACAGTTTCCAAAACAGCGGCCTTCTGTCCTTCGCTCAGTTCCTTCTTCTCTTCGCCGTCCAGATGGCTCACCACCCAGTTCAGCTCCCGAACATGCTGCCGCAGAAAGCTGAGGATTTGGCCCACCTGCTCCTCCGCCTTACTGCCGCTGACCTTCGGCGCCCGAAATTCATAGCTCAAATGCCTTCCTCCTCTTTCAGTCCACGTCGCTGCCCTGCTCCACGGTCTTGGTGATGGAGTAAATCCTTGCCTCTCCCACGCCCTCGATCCGCAGCCGCAGATGGTCGCACCGGCGGGGCCGGATGGGCAGGGAAAAGCTCTTGAGACTGGTCACATTCACCGTACCCAGATGCTCCCAGCCGCCCATGGAATCGTATTGGACGAAAAATCTGGCCCGGCCTCCCACGTTCATGCTCATGCGCACATTCAGCCGGGAGATGTATTTTCTGTCCGGCTGGTCCGTCCCCAGGACGCCGGTCTGCACCATCCATTGGACGGCGCTTTCCGCCTTCTCTCCAGAGCCCATCAGCCCAAGGATTCTCCCGGTTCCATGCTCCAGGCAGTACAATTCCCCCTGAAAGGCGGCAAACCCCTCCGCCCGGAGGCTGTCCTCCTTGTGCCACAGGTTTTTTCCCGTGTCGAACACAAACAGCCGGTAACCCCCTTCATCCAGATCCTTCATGGAGATGTAGTACTTGTTGCCATAGGCCCCGGCCACCGCCGCCCCGTACCGCCTGTCTCCCAGAGCGCCGGAAACCTCCACCGGAAGGGAGCCGTCATACCCGCATACCGCGTGCCGCGCCTTGTAGTAAAGGATCTCTCCCACAATGGCAAGGCTTCGATGGCACCCCTCCTGTACGCCCCTGCAAACCGTATCCTGGATCTGAAACTGGGAGGGATAGTCTCCATAGATCTTGTGCAGGCAGTTCTCCTTGAAAAACAGAGGATAACCCATGTGGGTAATGGCCCCGGTGAATTTCCCGTCACTGCCCAGATTGCCGTAGTAGGAATCGGTGCTCAGGCCCATGAAGCAGTTCCAGTTCTTAAAATCTCCCAGCTTACTGGCATAAAGCCGATTGACAAACTCCCCGTTCTCGTCCGTTCCGTACCGGCAGCCCCACAGCCGGTTTCCGGATTCGATCACGAAGTCCATCAGGGGCAGCTTCCGGCTGACGGTCAGGGAAACCGCCGCTGTCACCGCCTGATCCAGAATCCCGGCCACCACCAGGTAATCCTCTCCCCTGTCCCAGACGATGGCGGAGCCTTCCAGTTCCCCCAGCTGTCCCCCCTGGGCCTTCAATCCTTCCAGCCGCACCCCGTCATATTTCCCAAAATTGCTTCCGATCCCGGCTGCCGCCAGCTTTATATAGGTTGTGGCGGTGCTGACCCACATACCGCTGTCCGCCGCCCACTGCTTCAGGACATGAGGCGTGGAGGAGGTGTCCACCCATAATGTGTTGTTCTCCGGATTCTCCGGAGCCTGCGCCTGAACGAACTGGGCCTGCTGCGCGCTTCCGTCTCCCCGGCAGGGCGTAAAGGTAATATTTCCGGAGGCTGTCCAGCTGGCTTCCATGTTGCCCCAATCCGACGGATTTGCCGTATTCAGATACTTTTTATCCGGGAAGATCAGCACATAAGCGCCCATGGAAACCAGCTGCTTCGGGCAGTCCGCCTCCTGAGCGGACAGTCCCATTTCCACCCGCTGTGTCCCGAGGACAAAGGCCGTCCCGTCCACATAGCCCAGCTTTTCCTTGGCCAGGATCCCCTGGCAGCTTTCCGGAGCCGCGTACACGCCCCGCCGTACTCTGGGTGCCAGAATGGGGCAGCAGTCCGAGGTCATGTTCTCCATGTCGTAAAATTCCCCGGCGCCGATGCGCAGGTTGTGATTGTACCCTCCGAAGGTTTCGATGGTCTGACGGACGCTGGGCAGTTCCTTCAGCTTTGGATATCGCATCCCTTTTCCCCTCCTAAAAGAACCGGATCCCTACGCCCTTGGGCATATGGGTGCGGTTATAGAAATTGCTGTAGCTCTGGTAGGCAGCATGAAACATCTCCATGGAATTGTTAAACCGGCTGTACTCTCCGTTACAGTAGTCGATCTGGGCTTCCAGCCAGCGAAGGTACACCTGGTCATAGGGTGCCGGCACCAGCAGCACCGTTTCCACGTCGCTGTCCGTATCATACCCCTGGAAGGAAACCTCATCGCCCTCATGGGTGTCCATAATCTCCCGCTTGACCATGCCGTCCAGAGCGCTGAGCCAGACCACCTTGTCCTCATGGGTGTAGGTGTTGTGCTTCAGGTTATCGATTTTGCTGATGGCCTCAATCAAGGTCATATCCATTCCCCCTTATAAACAGGGGTGCGGTGTGCCCGCACCCCCTGCCATACTCAGTGCTTGTCTTCAAACAGGGCGATGGTCTCCATCATTTCCTCCTGATGCCGCAGCACCTCCGCCACGAACTCCGGCACCTCCACCTCCACGCCCCGCTTGATAACGCAGGTGTAGTCGTTGACGGAGACGAACACGTCCTCCTGCTTGGGGCTCATCCGGGGAATCCGGATACGCACAGTCTTGCCATTCTTTTGTTCAGCCATATATTTTCTCCTTTCCGGTTACAAATCAGTTTGCCGCGGCTACGGAGGAGAACCGCTTGGAGCAGCTTTCCACCCGCACCAGGTACTGGGGGATGAGGATTTCCGCGGTCTTCATAGCCTTCCAGCCAACGCTGGAGCGCTGATTCAGGGGATCCGCGGTGCCCGCGCTGCCCTTCTGCTTGATGATGGTCTCCATACCGCCGCCGGTGATCTCCGTGGTGCCGTAAGCGCCGTCGCCCAGGAATAAGGTGGTGAATACCGCAAGACCGCTGGGGCAGCCGTCGCCCTTGTAGATTTTGGCCTCGGTGGTCTGGACGAACCGCACGCCGCCGATTTCGCCGATCTCACCGGCATACAGATTCTCAGGGCTGCCGTACTTGTAGGCGTCCACCCACTCGGGATCCCGCATGAGATCATAGGCAACGTAAGGGTGGATGATGGCAATGTACTTGCCGTTAATGGTGGGAGCGTTCTGAGAACGGAGCTTCGCCACCACCTGATCCACCATATCCACCGTCAGCTGACAAGAGGTGTCCAGACCCGCCCGGCTGGTGACAGCGGTTTCCGTCTTAACACCGTCGGCAACGGCAATCTTGGGGCAGTAGGTCACATTGGTGCCGGACTGAAGGACGTTGCGCACCACGGTGTCCAGGGTAGCGCCGCCCTGACGGCCCAGCAGCTTCACGGCCTCCACCACCAGGTTGTCAATGGCGGTCAAGTCCAGCACATCGGACATGGTGATGTAGTCGCCGTACTGGTTGAGGGTCGCGGTGACGGTGCTGACCTCCAGGGACTTACCGTCGGGGGTCACGCCCTCGGTCAGCGGGGTCAGGGCCTTGCTCAGCGGGGTCAGCTTCCGGAACTCGATGGTCTTGCCGCCGTTTTTGGGAATGGGCCGCTTCTGGCCGAACTGGTCGTGAACCAGGTTGGGGCCTGCCTCGTCGATGAGGGTCAGGTCGTAGAAGGTCTTCATTTCCGCGCTGAGGTTGCCCTTCTGACCGGCCGCGCCGGTGAGCAGGGTGGTCTGAACCTCGTTGGCGAACATCTGCAAATCAAGCTTTTCCATAGTTATCCTTTCCTTTCCGTGGCTCTAGAGATGAATTTTCTCTCCCTTGGCCACACGCGCGCAGATCGCGTTCCGATCCGCTTTTGACATTTTGGTTACATCCTTCCGGGCAAATGATGCCCCCTGGGGCCGCATCCCGTTTTCGGGAGGCCGGACGCCCTCCGTGCGAAGCTTCCCGGCCAGCTTTTGCTCCACGGCCTTGGCGGCCCGGTGCATGGCCGCGGGAATCATCTCATCCTTGTGCCGCACCAGGTAGGCGCTGGCCACATCCACGCCGGCCCCAAGCAGCTGCCGGAACGCCGGATCCCTGGCCTCCACCTGAAGATCCAGCCCTGGGTACAGCGTCCTCGCCGCCTCCGCCTGCCGGAGCCACTGGTCGTAAACCTCCTGCCCGCCTCTGATCCGTTCCTGAGCCGCCGCCAGCCGCTCCTGCCGCCGCTCCTGCGTGGCCTGTGAGGAAATCTCCCGATCCTCCTGCCCCTCTGGAACAGCCGCGGATTGGCTCGTCTGCGACGGGGCTTCCCGTACGCCCTTCAGCCGCTTCTGCACAATGTCCGATACCCTCCGCTCATAGGCTTCCTTGAACCGCCCCTTGATCAGCCGTTCAAATTCCCCGTCGGAAGCATCCACCCGGTTTTCCCGCGCCCCGGCGTCGGGTGCCGTCTTTTGTCCGGGGGCATCCCCGCCAAAAGAGTCTTTTACGCCCTGATTTTTTTGCGGAGCGGCGGCCTCCGCGGTTACGCCCGTATTTCCACCTTCCCCGCCGCCCTCCGCGAACAGCTGCAGGGAAAGAAAATGGATGTCATTTGACTTTTTCATATTTCCCCCTTATCTGGGCTGCCCGGACTGGGCCACCCACTGACGAGCCTGTCTGGTCACCGCGGCCTCACCGCCGCTGACGTTTTTCTGTCTGGAGGTCCCGGCCCTCTGTACCGGCTCCTCCATTTCCGGAAGCAGGGCGCCCATCTGCGCCAGAGCCTGCCTCTGCTGATACAGCTGACCGTTTTCGGCGATTTTTTCCATAACGAACCCCTTCCGGTCAAATTCCATCATGTCGAGGCAGGCCAGTGCCTGCTGGGCCGCCTGGGGGTCAAAGAACCCGGCGCTGTAAAACTGCAATGCCATTTCGTTCTGACTCATACGGGAGTAAGGACTTTGCTTTTCCGCCGTCACACTGACGTCAAACAGTGGCAGCCGGTATCCCAGCTCCACTCCCAGCTCCATCCCCTGATCCTGAAGCCGGATTCCCTGGTTGCTGTAGCTGACAAACTCCGTCCCACCGTTCTCCCCCAGAATCCGGAAGCACCTGGGCATGTCGTAGAACTGACGTATCAGCTCAATGACCATGAGGCAGACCTTCCGGAAGGCCCGATAGCTTGCCTTGCTGCTGTCCCGATCCAGCCTGCTGCCCGCCTCCTGCATGGCGGCAATGGCGGAGGCCGCCGTGACGCCGGAAGCCGTGCCGCCGGTGGAGATGTCCCGGTTGCCGGTGGTCTCCTTCAGCTCGTCCACCTTGTCCCGCACCACCTGGACATATACGCTGCTCAGGGTCTTTCCCTGAATGGGCATCACGCTGTCCTGCCCCAGATTCCCGTCCACATGGACAAAGTTCTTGGTCATGTCGGCGTACTCCTCCTCGTTGACGCTTCCGTCATTGCGGATAAAGTGCCTGGGCCGGGCGTTGCACAGCATGTTCTGTAAAATGGCCTGGTTGCCCCGGTCGATGTACTCCTGGGCGCTTTTTGCCACATCCACATACCCAAACCCGCAGGGCGTGCCCTTCATCCGAAACAGGGGATCAAAGATGAAGGGATACTCCCCATGGTCATACCAGCCTCGCTCCGCGTAGTCCGCCTCATTCTCCGTGGCGAACAGCACCGTGTCGTTTACGAACTTACAGTAGTGCAGCACTGTCTTCCCGTCCTGCCGTTTTTTGTAGTACCAGTCGATCACCGCCGACTTTTCCGACGTGTCCACGCTGTCGTCATAGAGATACTTGCTCAGATCCAGGTCGGAGGACCCCAGCCTTCCCTTCAGTTCCGGATACGCGTCCTCCAGCAGGTCGTTGTCCCACAGGGCCACATGGAATACGTTCCGGCTGCGCTGAATATCCGTGATTCCCGGCTCCCAGAACAGGCTCAGCACATCCACCGGCTCGATGGCGATGTCACCCAGCCCGTTGAGCCTTTCCCCGTCCCAGAACACGCCAAATATCCCGGTGCCGCACTTCAGCTTGTCGTCCAGCTCCAGATCATAGGTGCTTTCGAAATCGTTCTGTTCCAGAATCACCGGCACAATGGCGCTGAGCATTCTGGCCTCCTCCCTGTCTCCCTCCTCCCGGGGCAGGATATTGGGACTGGGAAAATTGTCCATAGCGGCGGCGTGCTTATTGGCAATGGCATTGAACAGCCACCCGGAGACCGGCTCCACCTGGCTGCCATCCCGGCTGGCCCGGCGCATACACTCCCAGTTCCGGAGCTTATACCACTGCTCCGCGTCAATGACCTTCTGTTCTAAGAATGCCTTCCCGGCCTTGTACTTTTGCAGGGTCACCCTGGCCTGAGCCAGTTGCTCCCTGCCAATGGCCTGACCGTTTTTTCCCTTCTTGCGTTCCTCTTCCACGCGTTTTCCCCCAATCATTTTGGTTTTTCTTCCAGAATCTCCATTCTGGGCTGCTTCACAGTCTTCACATCCTCCCGCTTCACATCCAAAAACATAGCCGCCGGACCTTTCCCGAAGGCATCCTCCGGAGCTGCCGCCACAGGCTTCATGGGCCTGGACATGCAGAAGTAGCGAACCTCATCCGCCACATGATCCTCCCCGTCGGTGTCCAGATCCTCCGGCTTATGTTCATCGTACTGCAGCAGCGGCATGGTGCGGATAAAAGCCTTGCAGTTGCGGAACACATACATCTGGGGAAATCCGTTCTCGTCAAAGGCCAGTCGGTAGTGTACCTGCATCCACCCGGGCAGCCGCTTGTGATCCCCTGGCGTGAAGAACACCCCATACCTTGCCGCCACATCAGCGATGCTCTCACCCATCTCCGCGTCCCAGATGGCGGGGTCAGCGATCCCGATGATTTTCTTCCCCATGAGCCACCGGTGCTCCCGTTCGATCCTGGCAATCTCCGCGAACACCTGAGACGGCGTCCACTTCACGCCCTCATTGGGTGTCTCCCGACAGCCGTACAGCTCCAGAATCCGATACGCCACGCCGTCATAATCCACCGCCCACCAGCCGCAGGAGAAGGGCTTATTGTAGCCCCAGTCAAAGGACCGGTAGATTTTCCACCCACCCGGAATCTCGAAGGGCTCGATCACATGGCTCCACTGCCGGTCAACGTAATGCTCCGGCCGGTCGCAGAAGTCCTCAAAGAACTGCCCCTCGTATACATCCCACCTGCCGTACAGCCAGGCCTCCCGAATTTTGGGGGGCAGCTTTTGAAGCGACCGCATATAGTCCGGCTGTCTTTCCATCAGCGCCAGATTGTCGGTGCACAGGGCCTGAATAAAGGAATAATCCTCCGGATGCTCGTCCTCTGTGTACCGCCGGTCAATAAAGAGCCGTTTAAAGTACCCATGTCCCGGCCCGCCGGGGTTTAAGGTATAGTACGTCCGCTTGGGAAACCCGTTAACCCCTCGCACACAGGCATCGATCTGGACCAGCCAGTTTTCCTGGAACTGTCCTGCCTCATCGGCAAACCACACGTCATATTCCGCCCCCTGATACTGTCCCAGATCCTCGTCCCCGGCGCAGTACCCGAACCAGATGGTGGAGCCGTTGAAAAAGGAGAACCGCTTATCGGTTTTGTTGTATTTGGCAATTCCCCCCAGCATGCCCCTTAAGGGTACGATGTGGTTGTTCAGCAGCTCCCGTAATGTCCGTCTGGTAATGAGCACCTTGATTCCCGGATGGTTCAGGCAGAGAAGCGTGGCCTTCCACCGGACGAACCAGCTTTTCCCACCGCCTCTTGCCCCGCCGTAGCCCACATACCGGTGCTGATCCGCCAGCGCCAGCGCCTGCTTTTCGTTGGGCTTTGGCATACACAGTTTCTTCATACCCTCCGTCCTCTCTCACCTGGCCCAGTCCCGCAGCGGCCCTTCCAGCTCCACAACCACACCGCTGTCCTCCGTACCCTTCTCCATTTGCTTTTCCATGGCGGCAATTTTGAGCCGCTGCTCCTTTTCGTCCAGAGAAGACCGGATCATCTGAATTTCCTTGATGGTCTTCAGGGTCCCTGACAGATTCCGCAGCTCTCCGCTGGCCTTCTGCTCCGGATCATTCAGCGCCTCCTCCACCTTATCCAGGAGCTTATCCGTCACGGTCTGCAGCCGCCGCACCCTTTCCGTTCTGTCCGGACCTGCCGCCTGGGCTTTCCTCGCCTTCCGCAGGGCCACCCAGCCCCCAGCCCTTCCCCGCCGTTCCACGCATCCGGGGCTGACCTGATATTTCTCCGCCAGATTTCGATAGCTGACCCCCTCCATAACATATTCGTTTTTTACTTTTTCCCAATCAATCACAAGCCTCCCTCCTTGTGGCCAAATCATAGCATAAAACTTCATGCAGCATTAC
>DEUP01000043.1:34090-91537 GCA_002362625.1 Clostridiales bacterium UBA3259 | reverse complement strand
ACGCTTCAACCAAAACTGTGGCTATGATGGAACTCATTTTTCTGCCGTTGGGTGTCCAACTTGAACTTGCAATTTACCGTGGATAAAATCAATGATAACCGAACGATAGATCTCTGGCCAATTGGCTTCAAAACGCTGGTGCATCCGATGACTTTCATCGGGGATGTAAATATGCGTCCCGGCAAGCTCTCCCATGCCTTGCGAAACTTCGGAAGCAGAAGCATCCCCTCACGGGTGGGTGCTACACCTTTGTTGGTACGGAGGAACAGCGTTACCCCAGCCTCGTTTTCCATAGCCTTGATTTGACGACTGAGCCCTTGCTGGCTGATATGGAGCCTTTCCGCACACTTTGAAATACTCCTTTCCTCGCAGAGCATTACAAAAGCACCAATGGTCTGTATCTGCATAAGTGTCACCCCTTTGATTGATTATACCGCAATTTCCGCATTACTGTAAAAATCACCGTTCGGATCTGTGGAGAGGAACGTATGATGACTGCCAGCACGGAAGACACCATTCTCCAATCGCTGGAGAAAAATGGGATTGCTGCGCCTGCTCATTGCCGAAGCGGTGAATGCGGCTGGTGTCATTCCCGACTGCTTTCCGGTGAAGTCTACTGTCCCAGGCATTTGGAGCATCGCAGAGAAGGAGATCAGGACCATGGCTATATCCATCCCTGCTGTACCTTCCCCCTTTCCGATGTGACGGTAGAGGTATCGATCGTATAATAAGCAAATGCTGTTAAGCAAACTTCCCTGATGCCGCCAACTTGCCTGCATTAGAGGACATAGGCTTTTCAATGCTTCAGACGGTGAATTCCATTGTATATCAAAAAAAGCAAGGGCGTTTGCCGTGTGCCGATAAGACAGTAATTTGAGAAAACTACAAAATCGGCATCTGTCAGACAGGATTGGACAAAACAGGCGACATTCAACTTCGGTTGGATGCCGCCTGTTTTTATGCGTTTAAGGGTCGAAAAACGCTTGTTTTCTGCTCTGTATAGCTTAGTACAAATGCGGGTATATCCGCCTTACCCCATCGGCGCGAAAGAATTTAGAAGCGTTACAATACTTACTTTTCGGCATATTTATTTCACAGATTCGAGAAAAACGGATAATGTACAATAACTTGCGCAAATTGAAAAGAGCATAAAAGAAGACATAGCTTGCAGGCTCTGGTAGAATGAAGTCACGACACACCATTCTGAAAGGAGACAGCAAACTATGTCCGAGAAAATTGTACAGCTAAACGAGGAAGTAATCAAGAGTCAAATCAAGGAATTGGTTCGCGGCAGCGTGGAGGAAACCCTGAACGAGCTGCTGGAAAAAGAGGCGGAGTCGCTGACGCAGGCGGCGCGCTACGAGCGCAGCGAGGCCCGTCAGGGCTACCGCAGCGGCCACTATGACCGCAATCTCACTACGACTTCCGGCGACGTCACGCTCCATATGCCCCGGCTCAAGGGCGTGTCCTTCGAGACGGCCATCATCGAGCGGTATCGCCGCCGGGAGAGCAGCGTGGAGGAGGCCCTCATCGAGATGTACCTGGCGGGCGTCTCCGTGCGCCGTGTGGAGGACATCACCGAGGCGCTGTGGGGCAGCAAGGTCTCGCCCGCCACCATCAGCGAGCTGAACAAGAAAGCCTACGTTCACATCGAGGACTGGCGCAACCGCCCGTTACAGGGTGGACGCTATCCATACGTCTACGTGGACGGTATCTACCTGCGCCGCAACTGGGGCGGAGAGTATGAAAATGTAGCTGTTTTGGTGGCGATTGCGGTCAATGAGGACGGTTTTCGTGAGGTTTTGGGCGCCGCCGAGGGCATGAAAGAGGACAAGGCCAGCTGGGTCAGTTTCTTCCAGTGGCTTCGCGGACGCGGCCTGGACGGCGTAAAGCTCATCGTTGGGGACAAGTGCATGGGGATGCTGGAGGCCGTGGGCGAGGTGTTTCCGGACGCCAAATATCAGCGCTGCACGGTGCATTTTTACCGCAACGTTTTCTCTGTTGTGCCCAAATCCAAGGTCAAAATTGTAGCGAAAATGCTCAAGGCGATCCACGCCCAGGAGAGCAAGAAGGCGTCCTGCGAGAAGGCGAAAGCCGTGGTCGCCGAGTTGCGCGCCATGAAGCTGAAGGAGGCCGCCAAAAAGGTCGAGGACGGCATTGAGGAGACACTGACCTACTGCGATTTTCCCAGCGAGCACTGGACGCGCATCCGCACCAACAACGTGATCGAGCGGCTGAACCGTGAGATCCGCCGCAGGACGCGGGTGGTGGGGACATTCCCCGATGGCAACTCCGCCCTGATGCTGGTCTGCGCGAGGCTGCGCCATGTGGCGGGCACCCAGTGGGGTAGCAAGAAATACATGAACATGAAGCACTTGGAGGCAGTTCTGGACGATGCCTCTATTGCCGGCTGACTTCACTCAGCCGGAGCCTGCAAATAATTTTGCGCATAAATCTTGACGGGACCGAAAAACGATTTGGCGAAATTGTTTCGCTCCGGGGTGGATAACTTTACCAAATACGCAACAAATGATTTTGGTCTGAAAAACTTAAGAACAGTTACAAGGCAATCTCTCTTCCTTAAATTAGAATAATATAATTCAATACTAACTATTGACAATTTTGCGATAGTTGATTATAATTTTAGGTGGAGGTGTCCGTATGTATAATCTTATTTCCTCTTGCCCGTCTTGCGGTGGAGAGCTTCATATTTCCACATTACAATGTGGCAGTTGCGGCTTGGAAATCAAGAAAGATTTTGAAGTTAGTGTCTTTGATAAGCTTTCAGATGAGCAAATCTCTTTTCTATTATCTTTTTTGAAGAATCAAGGAAATCTTAAATCACTACAAACGGAGCAAGGGATATCATACCCTGCCGCGAAAAAGAAACTAAATGATTTGCTTGTTGCAATGAATCTGGTGGATAATGTACAGCCTTATTCTGTTGAAGATATTGATACAAGCACATGGAAAATAGATCCTCAAAGTAGCAAAGCATCCGATATTGTTAAAGCAAAACTGATAAGTTGTAACGGCTTAGCCACTGTCCGCACATACAAGGGGAAAGAGTATGTTCTTCGCATCGTGGATGAGGAAAAGTTCTCCTGCGATGAAATTTTAGATTATGAATACTCAGTTTTTGATGTTATTACTGAATTGTTGGAATCACAGGGCGGCAAGGCAAAAAAGGGATATGGACGGAGAAGACTTGGCGATCCAGGGTGTGAAGAAACAACAGTTGCCGGAGCAATTATGAAGAACTATTTTGGAAAAACTACGGGGGAAAGTTGTTTTGACCCAACATTTGCTTTGGTTGCCATTCTTGAATGGGCTGGCATAGTCAGAAATGGTTGGGGGTATATCGAATTAACTGAGGAATATGTACGGGAAAGAATACAGAAGGAGGGCTAAATTGTGATACGCATTTTGTTTTGCAATATTTCGTACTTGCCGTACTACAACACGCGTCTTGACAGGGTTGCTCCGAAAAACGGCGGAGCCTATGTTGCAAAAATGCACGATGCTTATGAAAAGCATAATTTTGAAGAATGTGCCGATGGACAATACAGGGGATTTGTAGAAACTAAGTATCGTATTGGCTACGAAGAAGGTATCGCAACTAACACATACAACTCTTTACATATTGAAAGAATTGATCCTTTCGCAAAGGGAAAGACATATCTTGATGATGTTTTGGTTGTCTTCTGTGCCAAGCCTGAAAACGGCCAAACAGTAATTGTCGGTTGGTATAAAAATGCAACTGTATTTAGGCGCAGACCATTTTACAATGGTAGATTTTTCAACATCCAAGCAGATAGAAAAGATGGATTTTTACTGCCGGAAGATCAAAGAACATTTGTTGTTCCACGAGCAAGGCAAGACGGAATTGGCTTTGGACAAGCAAATATTTGGTATGCTGGTACACCAGAATGCAGCGAGTATGTCAATAAAGTTATTCGTTACATAGAAAGTCACGCTTGATGACTTAGAGCTGTATAATGTATGAGGTCTTCCATGAGAAAAAGAAAATATATCAGTAAAAAAGAACGATGGGTTAGCAATGGTTACGGAGGCAAGGTTAAAAAGACCTACTATAAAAATCCTCGCAGATATAGACCACGGAAAAACAGTATTGTTGGTTTTTTGTATGCGCTTATGAAAGGGAAGTAATAAGTGTTCAGCACTACCAGTGCGCAGCCAATTTCTCCGAAATTGTTAAAGGGTTTGGGATGTTGCCCAACAAGTTTTTGCACGAGTGGGTACCGCCGTGCATTGCTTGCCAGAATGGCAAGCTCCGGTGTGGGTACTCACCGGATTTGCTTGCTATTCTGCAAGGAAATCCCGGTCGTACCACGCCGGTTTTCGCAAGTGTAGCTACACTTGCTGTGCTTGCTATTCTCCGTTTCCCATGTTAGCAAGCGCCATTTTCCAAATGGAAATCGGCGGCAACCGCCGCCTTGCCTGCCAAAAAGCGAAACGGACAGGCGCTGTCAATGGCGGCGCAGCCGTTCATCTTGACCATTGACGGCGTTCGCCCGTTTTGCTACTCCGACTATAATTTTGAATGAAATGAACCGAAGCGAAGGAGGCTTGACGAAGTGAATCCGAAAGAAAATGACAATGAGATCATCGAACTGACCGACGAGGAACTGGATGAGATTTTTACCGATGATGACTTTGATAACGGCGAGGAGGACGGTGAAATCCGCTCGTTTCATTTCTCCAATCCTGACCCGTATGCCAAGGTCAAGCCGCGCCCCGACGATGCCCCCAAGAGGGAGTTTTCTTTCGATAAAAAGGGCAACATCGTGGTGAAAAATCCGTCCGCCTTTTGGCTGCCCGATATCAAAATCGTGGAGGAACACGGCGGCACGGAATACACCGTAACCGGCAGCTACGAGGGAACGGAAACCCTCGACAAGAAGCTCAGACGCATCATGGAACAGAACGCCGCCGATGATAAAAACGGTATCACGGAGGACGCCGATGAGTAACGACGTTTCTCTTGATATAAATCAAGAATCCAATCCTGTTCAGACAGTTGCCCCACCGAAGGAGGACAACAATATGTTAAGGGCAACCGACAAAATCACAGCGCTTTATTGCAGACTGTCCGTGGAGGACACCAAAGAAAAAGGCGGCAAGGATGACCCGTCGAACTCCATCCAGCATCAGCAGATTATGTTAATGGAGTATGCAAAATCTCAGCACTTTCCGAACCCGACGTTCTTTATTGATGACGGGTACAGCGGCGTGGATTTTTCCAACCGCCCCGGTTTTCAGAAGATGCTTGCGGAAATTGAAGCCGGTCATGTGGAAGTGGTGATTACGAAAGACCTTTCAAGACTCGGTCGTAATTCCTCGCTGACAGGGCTTTATATCAACTACACGTTTCCTCAGTACGGCGTGCGGTATATTGCCATCAACGACCACTTTGACACCATCGATCCCAACAGCACCGACAGCGACATGGCAGGCATTAAGAACTGGTTCAATGAGTGGTATTCCAAGGATACCAGCCGCAAAATCCGTGCCGTCAACAAAGCGAAGGGTGAGCGTGGAGAGCGCTTGACCACCAACGTTCCCTACGGCTACAAGCGTGACCCTGACGATCCTAAGAAATGGGTGATTGACGAGGAAGCTGCACAGGTCGTCAAGCGGATCTTTGCACTCTGTATGGAGGGAAAAGGGCCGAGCCAGATCGCCGCCTTGCTGGAAAAGGAAAAGGTGCTGAACCCCACCGCCTACAAACAGCGGGAGGGCAGAAAAACACCGCATCAGACCCCGGAGAACGAGTATCGCTGGCACGAAAGCACCGTTGCTTACATTCTCGAATACATGGAGTACACAGGCTGCACGGTCAATTTCAAGACCTACACCAACTCCATCTGGGATAAGAAGCAGCGGGAAAATCCAATGGAGAATCGCAAGATTTTCTATAACACCCACCCGGCGATCATCTCTCTGGAAGTCTTTGATAAGGTACAGGAGATTCGGCAGCAGCGGCACCGCAGAACAGCAACGGGAAAGAGCAATATGTTCTCCGGTCTGGTGTTCTGCAACGACTGCAAGCAAAAGCTCTACTACTCCACCACCAGCTATTTTGAAAAGCGGCAGGACTTCTTCATCTGCTCCACCCATCGTACCAACAAGAACAAGTGCAGCGGACATTATATCCGTGCCGTTGTGCTGGAACAGATCGTCTGGAAGCACATTCAGGAGGTTATATCGGTAGTCACTCGCTATGAGGCTTATTTCCGTTCCGAAATGGAGCAAAAGCTCCGTATGCAGAGCGAAGAATCGCTGCGACTGTATCGAAAACGGCTGGCACAGGCTGAGAAGCGAATCGGAGAGCTTGACCGCCTTTTCATCCGCATTTACGAGGACAATGCAGCCGGACGCCTGGATGATGAACGCTTTGCGATGATGAGCAAGAACTATACCGAGGAACAAAAAGACCTCAAAGCCGAGGTCAAAGGTCTGCAACAGCAAATACATGAACAGGAACAACAGGCAGAGAATATAGAGCAGTTTGTTCAGCGGGTAAAGAGGAACAGCACCCTCACGGAGCTGACGCCCTATGCCCTCAGAGAGCTTGTCAAGGCGGTCTATGTGGATGCACCTGACAAGTCCAGCGGCAAGCGCAGGCAGAAGGTACATATCGAGTACGACCTTGTGGGCTACATTCCCGTGGATGAGCTGCTAAAAGCGGAACAGGCATGACCGAAATCATGCCTGTTCCAAGAAATTTGAATTTTACTGTCTTACCAGCAGGGGGCTTTCGTGCCCTTGCTTTTTATGTCCCCGTCTCCGCAAGAAAAATGGAAACGTAAACGAAGGGGAAAGATGGGATAATAATTGGTTCAGAAACAGTCTGCAATAACTTGCACTGCATCTATATTCAACAGGAAACAGAAAAGCTTTGCTGCAATTTCCCTATTAGGAGCGTAAATTCCGCGCTTATGAAGAGTATAGACGATTGACAAAGGAAGACCAGAGCAGATATAATGTGATATGCTTGCTTTGGCGGAAACGCTGGTGAGAAACGATGTTATCTGGTAAAAACTGCCTGATCATTGTGAAGGGGCAGGAGAAAACGGATTCTTTTGCATTCGATACATTCCGTGAGGAAAATGTGAGATTGTCTGCAACGGCTCTCCCCGGGTATTCTGTTATAACAAAAATATTATTAAGGTTCCGGACGATATAATGTACGCCAGCATCAGCGGAGAAGGTGAGCCATGCTCCTCTCCGGAAAAAACTTTGGAGGCTTCAGACATGAAAAAACAATATAAAGCAGTCATTTTTGACTTGGACGGCGTGATTTGCCACACGGATAAATATCATTATTTGGCTTGGAAAGCACTGGCGGACCGGCTGGGCGCCTATTTTGACGAAGAGATCAACAACCGCCTTCGGGGTGTTTCCCGGATGGAGAGCCTGGAGATCGTGTTGGAGCGCTATGACGGCACCCTGACGGCTGACGAAAAGCAGGCACTTGCCGAGGAAAAGAACGCTCTCTACCGGGAGCTTCTCAAGAAAATGTCTCCCGCGGATCTTTCCGGGGAGGTTAAGCAGACCTTGGAGGCGCTGCGGGCAGGCGGACTGGTGCTGGCCATTGGCTCCTCCAGCAAGAATACCCGCTTTATTCTGGAGCGCATCGGACTGGATGAATACTTTGACGCCATTTCGGACGGGAATAACATCACAAATTCGAAGCCGGATCCAGAGGTATTTCTCAAAGCGGCCCAGTTCATCGGTATGTCCCCGGAGAACTGCCTTGTAGTGGAGGACGCAAAGGCGGGCATCGATGCGGCTGCCGCCGGCGGGTTTGACAGCGCGGCCATTGGCGACGCGGTGAAATGCGGACTTGCCACTTACAATATGAACACCTTTGCGGATCTGAAGGAAATTGTTCTGGGGAAACTCTGAATAAATTGCCTGCGGCTGAGCAGCGGATATTTTCCTCCATCTGTGCAGTTCATAAAATGGGAAATACATCCAGTATTCCTCCATTTTATGAACTTTCGGCTGAAGAAAAATCTCTCGCTGCCGGCTCTTGCCAATTTAATCAGAGCTTCCCTTATCCGATTTTGCCGTGGCTGTGGCTGAGGGGATCCCAAACAATATCCTCTGGGAAAACCGCGCTCAAATCGTTACCTCCACAGAAACCGCAGCTTCCCTGGACAAGGGGATGACCTCCCCGGCAATGGGCACGCCGTTGACCCGGAGACCCTTTTCCGCTCCACGATGAACGAAAATGGTATATTCCACCCCCCGGAAACGGCGGATAACGGTGTACTGCGTCCAATCCTCCGGAATGCAGGGATGAATCCGCAGGCCGTCGTAATCCGGGTAAATCCCTAAAACAGCCTGGCTGATGCTCAGGAACGTCCAACTGGCGGTGCCGGTAAGCCAGCTGTTTTTGGCGTGGCCGGGATTTCCGGAGGCACGGCCGGTGACGGTTTGGGAATAGACATATGGCTCTGTCTCGTGGATTTCGCTTTTTTCCTCCAAATAGGCCGGGCAGATGCGCCTGTAGATATCAAAGGCCTGATCGCCCCGCCCCAGCACAGCCTCGGCACAGACGATCCAGGGGTTGTTGTGGCAGAACACGGAGCCGTTTTCCTTGAATCCGGGAGGATAGGAGGAGATTTCGCCCAGCTCCACATGGTATTGGGTGTAGCAGGGCGCCAGCAGCTCCACACCGTATTCACCCAGCAGATATTTCCGGGTGGATTCCATGGCTTTCAGTCCCTCACCGGTATCTCTGCCGACCCCTGCCAGGGTGCAGAAGCCCTGAGGCTCAATAAAAATCCGGCCTTCAGCGCACTCGTGGCTGCCTACCTTATTGCCGTGGGCATCGTAGGCCCGCAGGAACCATTCCCCATCCCAGCCATCCTTGAGGATGGCTTTTTCCATATCCGCCACAGCACTGCGGAC
Organism: Clostridiales bacterium UBA3259; assembly: GCA_002362625.1. Next base: position 82,594 of record DEUP01000043.1, on the reverse strand, counting down.
TTCCTCCGCCTCCTGGGAGAGGCCAATGCGGCTGCACAACTCCGCGTATTCGCCGCCGTACTTTACGAACATGCCGCCGATGAACACGGATTCCGCCACCGGCCCCTCGCTGGGGCCAAAGGTCTGGAAGCTTTCTCCCGGCTCCTCGGAGAAGCAGTTCAGGTTCAGGCAGTCGTTCCAGTCCGCCCGGCCGATGAGGGGAAGCTTGTGGGGACCCAGGTGATTCCGGGTGAAATTCACGCTGCGGCGAATGTGCTCCAGCAGGGGCACCTCCGTACCGGGCTGGTTGTCAAAGGGCGTGGGATGATCCAGGATGGAGAAATCCCCGGTTTCCTTGATATAGGCGCAGACTGCCCCCACCAGCCACAGGGGATCGTCGTTAAAGCCACCGCCGATGTCGTTGTTGCCCCGTTTGGTCAGAGGCTGGTACTGGTGGTAGGTGGAGCCATCCGGGAGCTGGATGGAGGCGATGTCGATGATCCGCTCCCTGGCCCGGTCGGGGATGATGTGCATGAAGCCGTACAGATCCTGACAGGAATCCCGGAAGCCCATGCCCCGGCCGGTGCCGGTCTCATAGTAAGAAGCGGAGCGGCTCATGTTGAAGGTGACCATGCACTGGTACTGGTGCCAGATGTTCACCATCCGGTTCAGCTTTTCGTTGTCCGAACGAAGCCGGTAATTGCCCAGCAGGCCATCCCAGTAGCGCCCCAGTTCTGTGAAGGACGCGTCCACAGCCTCACCGGAGGAGAATTTTCCGCACACCCGGCGGGCGGTATCCTTACGGATGATACCAGGGGCGATAAATTTCTGATCCCGGGGATTTTTGCCGTAGCCAAGAACGAAGGTGGCCCGGCAGCTCTCACCGGGAGCCAGACTGACTTCCAGATGCTGACAGCCGATGGGATACCAGCCTACGATTTTGGAGAAGGCACTGCGCTCTTCCCGTACCAATTGGGGATCAGACCAATCACCCATGTGGCCCAGGAAGGTATTCCTGTCCGTATCCCACCCCACGGCAGGCACGTTGACGCCGTAGTAGGCATAGTGATTCCGCCGCTCCCGGTACTCGGTTTTGTGGTAGATCACGCCGTCCTCCACTTCGGATTCGGCAATGTTCAGATTGCGCTGGTAGTTCTGGCTGTCGTCCACCGCGTTCCACAGACACCATTCCATCACGCCCCAGACATGGACAGCCTTTGCCTCGGCGGTTTTGTTGGTGAGCACCAGATCATGAAGCTCACAGTTCTCTCCTACCGGAACAAAGAAGGTCATTTTGGCTTCCAGGCCATCTTTGGCGCTGAGAAAAGTGGTGTAGCCCATGCCATGACGGCATTCGTAGTGGTCAAGCTCCGTTTTCGTTGGGAGCCAGCCCGGATTCCAGGCAGGCTTTCCGGCTTCTTTGATGTAATAGAACCTGCCGCCGTTGTCTCCGGGGACGGCGTTGTAACGGTAGCGCAGAATACGCTGGAGCTTTGCGTCCCGGTAGAAGCAGTAACCGCCGCCGGTGTTGGAGATCATGCCAAGAAAATCCTCGCTGCCCAGATAGTTGATCCAGGGCAGAGGGGTTGCCGGTGTGGTGATTACATATTCCTGATGGGGGTCATCGAAATACCCATACTGCATATGGTTGCCTCCTTAATCCAAACCTTCACTGAATTCTATAACGTTTAAGTATTCCTGAATATAGCTAGAATAGCGGATAATTCAAAGAAATGCAAGACTTTTTTCTTATTTTTTGAAAAATAATTTGGCGATCCTGCCGGAAACCGGATTTTCGTTCTTTTTCGCAATCAAATTGCACATTTTTTCGGATCCCAAATATACAGCTTCACCAAATATTGGACATGATGCTCGTTTTTGAAAAAATACTACTTGCTTTTTTGTCAAGTATGAAGTATAGTGAAGTTACGAAATCGATTAAGAGCCGTGGTAAAAAGAGAGGGTGTATCCCGTGGTTTCTATGAAGGATATCGCCAAACGCTGCGGTGTGTCCGTGGCCACGGTCAGCAAGGCGCTGAACGGACAGCCGGACATTGGAGAAGAAACCCGCAGCAAAATCAACGCCGTAGCGGAGGAGATGGGCTACATGACCAATTCCGCCGCCCGCGCGCTGAAAACCAACCGCACCTACCATCTGGGTGTTCTGTTCGTGGACGAGCGGCGAAGCGGTCTGGCCCATGAGTATTTCTCCTCTGTGCTGGAAAGCTTCAAGGTGGAAGCGGAAAGCCGGGGCTACGACATTACCTTTATTAATCACAACGTGGGCGGACGCCCGACCACGTATTTACAGCACTGCCTCTACCGGGGCGTGGACGGCGTGATGATCGCCTGCGTGGATTTTCATGATCCCCGGGTTCTGGAGCTGGTGGACAGCAAAATTCCCCTGGTTACCATTGACCACGTGTTCAATAACCGCCTGGCAGTGGTTTCCGACAATGTGAGCGGCCTATACGAGCTTGTTCACTATGTCTACAGCAAGGGCCACCGCAAAATTGCGTTTCTCCACGGTGAGCGAACCTCTGTCACGGAAAACCGGCTGACCGGATTTTACCGGGCCTGCGAGGAGCTGGGACTGGAAATTCCGCCGGAATATATTCGGGAATGCACCTACCACGATCCGGACCGCTGTGCGCAGGTCACACGGGAGCTGCTGGCACTGCCGGAAAGGCCTACCTGCATTCTCTTCCCCGACGATTATTCCTATATCGGCGGCTTGAATGTTCTGAATGAAGCGGGGCTTCGGGTTCCGGAGGACATTTCTGTAGCCGGCTATGATGGGATTCACCTGGCAAAGGTGCTGAAGCTGACCACTTACCTCCAGGACACCAAAGCCTTGGGCACCACAGCCGCCGCCCAGCTGATTCACCTGATCGAGCATCCCAAAACCACACTGATCGACAGAATTCTGATTCCCGGCGCTCTGCTGGAGGGAACCTCTGTCAGACAGCTGTAACCCATTTGTATGTTATCGGGTTTTACCCGTAACAAATATTAAGGAGGACATTAAAATGAAAAAAGTTTTTGCACTGCTGCTGGCTCTGACCATGGTTCTGTCTCTGGCCGCTTGCAGCTCCGGCGCTCCCGCCGAAACGCAGGCTCCCGCTGCTACCCAGGCCCCTGCTGCTGAAGCCCCTGCTACCGAGGCCCCCGTTGCTGAGGAAGGCAAGGTATTCAACATCTACGCCTGGAACGAAGAGTTCAAGGGCTTCTTCGAGAAGTACTACACCGTTCCCGAAGGGATCACCGTCAACTGGATCATCAACCCCAGCGAAGGCGGCGTCTACCAGGATAAGCTGGACGAGGCGCTTCTGAATCAGGAGAACGCCTCCGCCGACGAGAAGATCGATATGTTCCTGGCCGAGGCCGACTACATCCTCAAGTATACCGATTCCGAGTTTACCCAGGATATTACCGCTCTGGGCGTCACTGATTTCTCCAACACCTATGAGTACACCGTGCAGGCTGCCTCCGATGCCAACGGCGTTGTGAAGGGCGTTTCCTTCCAGTGCTGCCCCGCTGCCCTGATCTACCGCCGTTCCATCGCGGAAGATGTACTGGGCACCTCCGACCCGGCTGAGGTTCAGGCCAAGCTGGACAGCTGGGAGAAGTTCAACGCTGTGGCTGCCGATGCCAAGGCGAAGGGTTACTACATGACCGCTTCCGAGTCCGCTACCTTCCGTGTATTCTCCAACAACGGCACTGCGCCTCTGGTGGACGAAAGCGGCAAGCTGGCTCTGGACGATTCCATCAAAGCATGGCAGGCTCAGGCGAAGGACTTCTCCGACAAGGGCTACACCCAGACCTGTGACATCTGGTCCGACGAGTGCACCGCTCAGATGTTTGGCGACGGCAAGACCATGTGCTACTTTGGACCTGCCTGGTACTTCAACTTCTCCATGGGCAACGCCCAGGATGCGGAGAAGGGCTGCTTCGGTGACTGGGCTATCTGCCAGGGTCCTCAGGCGCACTTCTGGGGCGGCACCTGGCTGCTGGCTGCTACTGGTTCCGACAACCCCACCATGCTGGCCGATATCATGGACACCTTCATCAACGACGAGGAAGTCTGCACCAACCTGATCGCCAACGAGTCTCAGTTCACCAACAACCAGGCTGTCAATGCCAAGTTCGCTGAGGATCCTTCCTATGGCAACGCCTTCCTGGGCGGCCAGAATGATGTTGCCGTATTCGTGGATCTGGCAAAGAACATCAAGTTCGAGAACAAGACCATCTACGATCAGCTGCTGTGCGAAGGCCTGCAGGGCTACTGGAGAGAGTACTGCGATGGCGCCGCCACCGAAGAAGAGGCCATGAGCAACTACTACAAGTACATCAACGAGAAGTATCCCGAAATTGTGACGCCCTGATCATTGAGGGAAACTGAAAAGAAAAACCTGTGGGGCAAGGCGAGAGCCTTGCCCCATACGCCATATTATCTTTGTGCTGGCTTCAGAATATGTGATAAAACCTATTTTGAATCGAGGGTAAAGAAAACAAGGAGGATGTTTTATGAAACATTTACCGGACAACCGCGCAACCAAGAGGAAACGCATCAGCTATGCCAAATGGGGCTACCTGTTTATCGCGCCATTTTTCATCACCTACGCCATTTTTAATCTGTATCCTCTGTTCCTGACCATTTACAACAGCTTTTTTGAGAATTACCGTTCCGGCTTAAAGCAGGTCGGCCCCAATTTTGTGGGCCTGGCAAACTACATCAAGCTCTTCACCCCGGACGCCAACGGCTCCATCGATATCCTGAAATACGCGGGGAATACTGTGGCGCTCTGGCTGGGCGGTGCGATCCCCCAGATTATCATTGCATTGCTGCTTGCTATCTTCTTCACCAGCTACCGGCTGAATATCCGGGGTCAGCAGTTCTTTAAAACGGTTATTTACATGCCAAACCTGATCATGGCCTCCGCCTTCTCCATGCTGTTCTTTACCTTATTTTCCAACGTAGGTCCGGTAAACCAGCTGCTGCTTCAGTGGGGCGTTGTGGACTCCGCCATTGATTTCTTCTCCATCAAGATCACCGTCCGCGGCCTGATCTGCCTGATGAACTTCCTCCTCTGGTTTGGCAATACCACCATTTTGCTGATGGCGGGCATCATGGGAATCGACCAGAATCTGTTCGAGGCGGCGGAAATTGACGGAGCCGGCTCCGTGCAGGTGTTCTTTAAGGTTACGCTGCCCCTGCTGACCCCCATTCTGGTTTACACCATCATTACTGCCCTGATCGGCGGACTGCAAATGTTCGATGTGCCTCAGGTGCTGACCAACGGCGCAGGTACACCCAACCGCAGCTCCATGACCCTGATCATGTTCCTGAACAACTACCTGAAGACCAGCAAAAACTACGGCATGGCCGGCGCCATTTCCGTGATCATCTTCATCATTACGGGCCTGCTGAGCATATTGGTCTACCGCAGCCTGACAAAGAAGGATTAAGGAGGGAAATTCATGAATGCCAATTCCTATGACAGCCGCAAGGGTAAAATTCAGCTTACCGTCTGCCGCATTGTGGTCTACGCGATTCTGGTCTTCCTTTCCGCGCTGTGCCTGTTTTCCTTTTACATGCTGTTTGTCAACGCCACCCGTTCCAACGCGGATCTCCAGGGCGGCTTCCGGCTTCTGCCCAGCAACTACTTTTTCAGGAACCTGGTCAACGCCTGGACGGATGCCTCCATCAACATCCCACGTGGTATGCTGAACAGCTTTATCGTAGCCGCCAGTACCGCAGTGCTGTCCACCTATTTTTCCGCTTTGACAGCCTACGGCATCCACACCTACGATTTTAAGCTGAAAAAGGCGGCCTTCACCTTTATCATGGCGGTGATGGTCATTCCCACCCAGGTGTCCGCAGTGGGCTTTTACCAGATGTGCGTAAAGCTGGGCTGGACCAACAGCTATATCCCCCTGATTTTCCCTGGCATTGCGGCGCCGGTGGTATTCTTCTACATGAAGCAGTACATGGAGAGCGTCCTGCCTATGGAGATTGTGGATGCCGCCCGGGTAGACGGCTCCGGCGAATTTCATACCTTCAATACCATCATCCTGCCCATGCTCAAGCCAGCTCTGGCGGTCCAGATGATCTTCAACTTTGTTCTCTCCTGGAACAATTACTTCATCCCCGCCCTTCTGCTGGATAAGGCGGAAATGAAAACCGTGCCGCTGATGATCGCCCAGCTGCGCAGCGCCGACTACTCCAAGTTTGATATGGGCAAGGTCTATATGTTCATCCTCCTGGCGATTTTGCCGGTAGTGGTGGTATACATCTTCCTGAGCAAATACATCATCAAGGGTGTCACCGCCGGGTCTGTCAAGGGCTGATCAATTCGCAATCCGGTTCCTGTTTTTTCCTCAAAAGCGCCCCCTTCATGCAGTATTATGATATAGCCTCCTTAGAGCAGACACTCGAAAGAACAAAAATTTTCGAGACTGCACGAAGGGGGCTATATCACTCTCGCTGCCAATTCCAGGCTTTGCTGATTTGCACAGTTTTACCTTGCAAATCTTGGCGACAATGCCTATTGACTGGTTCCGGCTATAGGATGCTATACTATGCAAATAAGTATTTTTGGTAAAGGAGAAGCGTATGATTTACCGTGAATTTCAAGACAAGAAGCTGTCCCTGCTGGGCTTTGGCACCATGCGCCTGCCCTTAAATCCCGATGGCAGCATTGACGAAGCCCAGGTTCGTCAGATGACCCGCTATGCCATGGACCACGGTGTGAATTATTTTGACACCGCCTACCCCTATCACAACGGAGAGTCGGAGCGCGTCATTGGCAGAGTGCTGAAGGACTATCCCAGAGACAGCTACTACCTCGCCACCAAGTACCCTGGGCATCAGATCCTGAGCGGCGGCTACAATCCAGCCGAGATTTTTGAGGAGCAGCTCCGCAAATGCGGCGTGGCGTATTTCGATTTCTACCTGCTGCACAATGTATACGAAAAATCCATGGAGACTTACCTGGATCCCAGGTGGGGTATCATCGACTATTTCAAGGAGCAGAAGCGGCTGGGAAGGATTCGGCACCTGGGCTTTAGCAGCCATGCCCAGACCCAGGGCTTAAGTGAGTTCCTGAACCGGTGCGGCGAGGATATGGAGTTCTGCCAGATTCAGCTGAACTACCTGGACTGGACGCTGCAGGATGCCAAGGAAAAGGTCGAGCTTCTGAACAGGCACCACATTCCCGTGTGGGTCATGGAGCCTGTCCGGGGCGGCAAGCTGGCAAGTCTGAGCGAAGGCGAGGCGGAAAAGCTGAAGGCCCTCCGTCCGGAGGAATCCGCCGCTGCCTGGGGCTTCCGGTTCCTGCAAGGGGTTCCGGGGGTGACCATGGTTCTCAGCGGCATGTCCAGCATGGCACAGATGGAGGACAACGTGAAGACCTTCTCGGAGGAAAAACCTCTGAGGGAGGAAGAAACCGCGCTCCTGCTGGAAATCGCCGAGGGAATGAAGGACTCCGTCCCCTGCACTGCCTGCCGCTATTGCTGCGACGGCTGCCCCAAGGGGCTGGACATCCCCGGGCTGATTCGTACCTATAACGAGCTGCGGGTGTCTCCCGCCATCAACGCGGTGATGCGCATTGAATTTATGCCGGAGGACAAGAAGCCCTCTGCCTGTATTGGCTGCGGAAAATGCGCAAGAATCTGCCCTCAGAATATTGACATTCCCGGGGTGATGAAGGATCTTTCCCAGCGGATCAGCGCCCTGCCCAGCTGGGCGGAAATCTGCCGCCAGAGGGAAGCCGCCGCAAAGGCGTGTAAGGCATAAAAATCATGTAAGGGAAGCCATTACCCAGGGAAACAGGAAAAAGCCTTCCATAAAATAAAGGAAGCTCTGAATCATTCGCCGTCGGCTGTGTCAAAATCTCTCACTGTCAGCTCTTGTCGAATGAATCAGAGCTTCCTAAAAAATTCCCATGCCGTCCGTGCCACAGTACGGACGGCATGGGAATTTTGCGTGTTTGGGATTACCCGGCTCAAAGCTGCCGGGCCTCTGCCCTGGGCTGACGTTTGAACGTTACCGTTACGGTGGTGCCCTTTCCAAGGACGCTGTCCACCGTGATGTCGCCGCCATGGAGCCTTACGGCGTGCTTTACGATGGAAAGCCCCAGCCCGGTGCCGCCGATCTCCTTGGAACGGCTTTTGTCCACCCGATAAAACCGCTCGAAGACGCGATCCCTATCCTCCGGCGGGATTCCGATTCCCGTGTCGGAAACGGACAGAATTACGGCGTTCTCTTCCTGCCCAACGGAAAGGCTGATAGCGCCGGTTTTCCGGTTGTATTTGATGGCGTTGTCGCAGAGGTTATAGACAATGCTGCTCAGAAGCTGGGGAATGCCGTAAAGGACGGCTGGCTCTCCTGTCAGCCGGATTGTGACCCCGGCCTTTTCCGCTTCCGGGGTCAGGGAGGAAACCGTCCTTTGGCATACCGCAAGCAGGTCAACCCTTTCCCAGGCCATATCCTCGGCGCCCTCGTCCAAATGGGAAAGGCCGATAATGTCATTCACCAGCCGGATCATCCGCTGGGCCTCGGTATGGATTCGCTGGGAAAAGACAGGCACATCCTCAGCCTTTACCATGCCGTTGGCCATCAGCTCAGCACAGCCGGAAATGGTTTGCAGAGGGGTTTTCAGCTCGTGGGAGACATTGGCGGTGAACTCCCGGCGCATGTTCTCCCCGTTTTCCTTTTCGGTTATGTCAAGGAGGAGGAGTACAACCCCGTGGATCTGACTGCCCTCTATAACAGGATTGGCGCTGACGCGGTAGGTTCGGTTCTTCAGCACCATTTTCTTTTCGCCGTGACTGCCGCCGGAGGCCTGCTCCAGAAGCGTTTCCAGCTCCGGGCTTCGGTTCAGGGAGAGAATGTTTCTCCCAATGGGGTCGGAACCGGGCGGAAGCAGCAGCGCCTCCGCGGCGGGATTCATGCTGAAAAGAAAGCCGTTGCTGTCCAGCAGCGCGATTCCCTCTGCCATGCCCTTGGTCAGCGTCTCAAATTCGTTCTGCTTTTGCTTCAGCTGATTGCTCTGATTCCGGATCTGCCGCTGCTGTAAGTCGATCCGGCGGAGCAGAGGCAGCAGCTCATCGTAGCAGCCGCTGGTCAGCGGCTGATCCAGGTTTAAATCGTTGAGGGGCTTCACAATTTTTTTGGACAGACGGGAGGCCAGCACAATGGACAAGACCACCGCAATGACGAATATGACGCAGATGGGCTGAAGCATACCCACCATCAGCACCAGCAGGGAATTCTGGGCCGCCGAAAGCCGAAGCACCGTTCCATCGGGCAGCCGCTTGGCGCAGTAAAGATACCGCTGGGTCAGGGTGGCGGAATCCCGGATGCTCTCCCCGTATCCCTCCGCCAGCGCCTCCTTGACCTCCTCCCGGGCAAAGTGATTTTCCATTTCCTGGATGTCGGAGGCGCTGTCGTAAAGCACCTTTCCGTCTGTCCCGATCCATGTCATACGGTATTCCTCCGGGTGGATGCCGTCAAAATAGGCGATTCCCTCATGGAGAACCCCCTGACCAGCGAGATCCAGCTGCACTCTGAGCTGACGCAGCAGAGAGGCGGAAAAATAGTCATACAGCACGGACAGGAACAGCAGCGCGCAGGCAAGAAAGACGCAAAGGGCCACAGCCAGAATATTGCGGAAGATTCGTTTGGTCATACATTCCCCTTCATGCGGTAGCCCACGCCCCGCACCGTTTCAATATATCCGCCGCAGGGACCAAGCTTGGCCCGCAGGGTTCCGATATGCACATCCACCGTCCGGCTTTCTCCCGCGTAGTCCATTCCCCAGATCCGGTCAAAGATCTGGTCCCGGGTGAACACCTGCTCCGGGTTTTCCAGGAACAGGCGGAGAAGCTCGTATTCCTTCAGGGTAATCTCCCTTCGCTGGCCGTTCACCAGAACCAGGTGGCTGCTCTGGTTCATTTCCAGATTTCCCACACGGAGAATCTGCCGGGCATTTCCGGCGGAGGCTCTGCGAAGCACCGCTTTCACACGGGATACCATTTCCAGCATGCCGAAGGGCTTGGCGAGGTAATCGTCCGCGCCCAGATCAAGGCCGATGACCTTGTCGTATTCCGTGCCCCTGGCTGTAGCCATAATAATGGGAATGTCAGAGACGGCGGGATTGCGCCGAAGCTTTTTCAGAATGGAGATGCCGTCCTCCCCGGGGAGCATAATGTCCAGCAGGATCAGCTCCGGACGGTCCTGAGCCAGGGCGGAAAACAGGGCAGATCCGTCCTCCATGCCCCGGGCTTCAAACCCGGCGGAATTCAGGGCATAGATCATCAGATCACGGATTCCGGGATCATCCTCTACACAAAAAATCATAGCGGTTCATTCCTTTGCGCTTTATTCTCAACTTCACTGGTTAAGGCGTATTTGAGCCTGTATTCCTCAAACCGGACGCGGAAATTCTCACTGTCAAGACGCATGGCCCGGAGAGATTCGTGAATATTCATGGTATGCTCCCCAATGTCGATTACACAGCCCGCGATGTTGGAGCAGTGATCGGAGACACGCTCCAGATTGGTGAGAATATCCGACCAGACAAATCCAACGTCAATGGCACATTTTCCGCTTTGCAGCCGAAGAATGTGGCAGGTACGCATCTGCTCCTTTAAAATGTCAATCACCTGCTCCAGGGGCTCAACGTTCTGGGCGGTGGAAACGTCGCTGTTTAAAAAGGCGTCCAGGGCGGTGTCCAGGATTTCCTGAATGGCTTTTGTCAGCACGGCGTATTCCCGGCGGGCCTCTTTCGTCAGGGAAAGACCCTTGGTTTTCAGTTCCTCAAAGGAATCCAAAAGATTTACGCCGTGATCCGCGATCCGTTCGAAGTCGCCGATGATCTTCAGCAGTCCCGCCGCCTCGGCGCTGTCGGATTCGTGAATCTGCCGGGCGCTTAAACGCACCAGGTAGGTGCTTAAGATATCCTCGTAGTGGTCAGTCTGGGCCTCCTTATCCCGAATACGCCTGGCCTTATCGGAGCTATAGCCGTCGGCCAGGGAAAGCGCCTCCTTTAACGCGCTTACGGAAGCCTTCGCCATATCGGCCGCAACGGTGCGGCATCGTTCCAGGGCGACGGAGGGCGTGGTGAGCAGCCGCTCATCCAGCTCCACCCGCGCTTCCTTTTCCGTGTTCTCGGGAATGAGCCGGATCACCAGCCGCTCCAGGAAGCCGGTCATGGGCAGCATCAGCAGGGTGCACAGTACGTTGAAAATGGTGTGAACCACCGCGATGCCGAACAGGGACGCGGGCTCGCTGAGCAGGGCGGGAGAGAAAATCGCCTTTACCAGGCAGAATACGGAAAGCCATACACAGGTTCCAATGACATTGAAGGACAGATGAACCATGGCCGCCCGCCTGGCGTTTCTGTTGGTGCCGACGGAGGAAAGCATGGCGGTGACACAGGTTCCGATGTTCTGCCCCATAATGATGGGGATGGCCATGGTGTAGGAAACCTGACCGGTAGAGGCCAGAGCCTGGAGAATGCCCACCGAGGCGGAGCTGGACTGAATGATCGCGGTCAGCAGGGCGCCGGCCAGCACGCCCATGATGGGATGTTCAAAGAGCAGGAAGAGGTTTTGAAATGCCGGGACGTCCCGAAGCACCTTGACAGCGTCCGACATGGTTTCCATGCCGAACATCAATGTGGCAAAGCCCAGAAGGATTGCGCCGGTGTCCTTTTTCCGGGCATCCTTGCAGAACATATAGAAGATAATGCCAATCAGGGAGAGAATGGGGACAAAGGAGGAGGGCTTGAAAAGATTGACAAAAATATTGCCGCTGTCGATTCCCGCGAGGCTTAAAATCCATGCGGTCACGGTGGTTCCCACATTGGCGCCCATAATCACATGGATGGCCTGCCGCAGGGTCATCAGACCGGAGTTGACGAAGCCAACCACCATAACGGTGGCGGCTGAGGAGCTTTGGATCACGGCGGTGACACAGAGTCCTGTCAAAAGTCCCATGGCTTTCCCGGTGGTCAGCTTGCCGAGAACGGTTCGAAGCCCGCTGCCTGCCCGGCGCTCCAGGGACTGTCCCATAATGTTCATGCCGAACAGGAACAGGCACAGCCCGCCGATCATCTTTAACACATGAAAGATATCCATAAATCGATCTGCCTCCATAGAATCCGTTTTGAAACATAACCATAGTATCAATTCTGTGTAAAATGCGTTATCAAGGTTATGTAAAATCGGCGTAAAGTGAGGCAGACGCGGCTGGCGGCTTCCAATGATGCGTTTAGTCAAGTGGCCAACACCCTTCGGAGTGGGTGGAAGCGGCAGAACGGGACGGTAAAGGCTTGAAAAGGGAAAGGGCCTTCCGGGCGCGCTACGCCGCCTGATACTGGCTGCCCAGCAGCAGGTAGTGCCAGACCCCGGCGACCTCCCGCATGAAGTGGTTGACCATCTGAGAGATCCGGCTGGTTCTCGCCGGAATGCCTACGAATTCTACACCGCACTCCCTGGCAAAGAGGCTGGCCCGGAACAGATGATACTCGCTGGACAGCACACCCAGCTTTTCCGGGCGCTGGCCGGTCTTCTCTTCAATGAGATCCAGGGCATAGTGGAGGTTTTCCCAGGTGGAGGTGGCTTTGCTCTCTACCCAGACCCGATCCGGGTCGATGCCCAGCATGGCAAGCTCGTCCCGGATGGAATCGGCTTCCGTCATAGGCTCATCCGCTCCCTGTCCGCCGGAGGCAATGGCAATCACATTGGGATGGGCCTCCAGATAGTCCGCGGCGGCGTAGATCCGATCCCACAGAGAGGCGGAGGGGCCGGTGACCCGAACCTTAGCGCCCAGAATGACCACATAGTCCACCTCTTCCTGGGGATTTCCAAAGCTTGCGGCAATGATGATGCCCTCGGTGATCCCCACCACCAGAAGCCCCAGGACCAGGCAGAAGGTGACGACCCGTCGGAGCCACTTCATCCCCCTGGGAAACCGGGTACGGAGCACCCGCGTGATCTCATAAAAGAGGATCAGAGCCGCCAGTAAGCAGCACACCAGGGCGGAGAAGCTGTAGCCGTACATGTGGAATCGTAAAATATAAGCGCTCGCCAGCAGCAGCCCAGAGAGGGCCAGCGGCAGAGGCCGGAATCTGATATTCTTCATAGAAAGCACCTCCAAGTGCCCTGATTTTATCACATTCCCCAAAAGAAAACAAGCCTGGCAGGTCCCAGGCTTGTTTTCTTATAAGATATTTAATATTTTCTCGCCTTTATCCGCGACTCGTAATCCCGGAGGGAGGCCAGTGCTTCCCTGGTCATGGGGAACAGGGCAAACATATTGAAGATGGTCATTAGGGCAATGCCAAAGTCACCCAGATCCCAAACAAAGGTGTAGGCCGCCAGGCAGCCGATGAAGAGCATAACCAGCGCGCCGATTTTGTACAGGGTCTGAGACCACCAGTTGTCTCCGCAGAGATAGGCCACGTTGCCCCGGGCATAGAACAAAATGCCAATGAAGGTGGAGAAGCTGAACAGCAGCAGAGTAATTGCCATGAAAATCACGCCGAAGCTGCCCAAATGATACCGCATGGCGGCCTGGAACAGGTCCATACCCGTAAGACCCTGGGTGACCGACTGAGGGACCAGAAGCATGATCATGGCTGTGCAGCTGCAGATCACGATGGTGTCCAGGAAGACCCCCAGGGACTGGAGCAAGCCCTCCTTTGCCGGGTGGTCAATGTCCGCGGCGGCCGCGGCACAGGGGGCAGAGCCGCTGCCCGCCTCGTTGGAGAACAGGCCCCGCTTTACGCCGTTCATAATCACAGCGCCCATGCCGCCGGCAGCGACCTGGCGCAGGCCGAAGGCCTCCTCAAAGATTCGGGCAAAGACACTGGGGAGAAGAGAGAAATTTTTCACAATAATGAAGAGGGTAATGCAGAAATAGGCGCCTGCCATAATGGGGACGATCACGTCCAGCACCTTCACCGTGGCGTTTTTCCGCAGGACGATGATCCCGGAGATGGCGGTCAGCGCCACGGCGGTGGCGATAGGAGGAATTTCAAAGGCGTTTTCCATGGCGGAGGAGACGGAATTGCCGATGACCTGGCTGATGCCGAACCAGCAGATCAGGCCGGAAATAGCAAACAGCACCGCGAGAACGCTTTTTCGAATGGACTTCCGGCTTCGTTTCCCGGCCAGGGCATGGAGGAAGTAGGCAGGGCCGCCCCGATAGCCGCCGTAGAGAGGATCCTTCTGCTTATAAAGCTGGGCCAGAGTAGCCTCCACAAAGGCTGTGGCAGAGCCGACAATGGCTGTGACCCACATCCAGAACACGGCGCCCGCGCCGCCCGCGGACACGGCGGCTACCACGCCCACCAGGTTGCCCATGCCCACCCGTGTGGCAGTGGAAACCACCAGGGCCTGGATGCCGGAGATGCCGTGCCGGGAAGCGGCGGTATCCTTCTCCATGGAGATGCGGAGCATTTCCGGAAACAGCCGCACAGGAAGGAAACGGGTGCGAAGGGTAAAGTAAATGCCCGTGGTCACCAGCACAATGACCAGCAGGGACAGACCAAGGGTTTCGCCGCCGGGCAGGGGAATGACGATCAGGTCGCCCCAGAGCAGGTTAAACAGGAAGTAGAACAGATCTTTCATGGCAGGATCCTCATTTTCATTATAATACGCCAGGACAGTGCATAAAACCTCTTTTATTATAGAGGAGGAAAGGGAAAGTGTCAATCCTGAGGAAAAAGAAAACGCCTCCGGCGGAGAGCCGGAAGCGTCATACAGTGAAAATCAGGACAGCACCATCTTGTCGCTGACCTCGTCAGAGCCGGAGGCCTGGCTGAACAGGTTCAGCAGGTGCTCCACGGTGAGGGTCTTCTTTTCCTCCCCGGATACGTCTACCACGATCTGGCCCTCGTACATCATAATCAGACGATTGCCGTAGGCGATGGCGTCCCGCATGTTATGGGTAATCATCAGGGTGGTGAGATGATCCTTTTCCACAATTCGCTCGGTAGCGTCCAGGACCTTTGCGGCGGTCTTGGGATCCAGGGCGGCGGTGTGCTCGTCCAGAAGCAGAAGCTTGGGCTGCTGCAAGGTGGCCATGAGCAAGGTCAGAGCCTGCCGCTGGCCGCCGGAGAGAAGGCCTACCTTGGCGGTCATCCGGTTTTCCAGCCCCAAGCCCAGAATTTTCAGCTGCTCCTGGTAGAACTCCCGATCGGCCTTGGTGATGCCGGAACGGAGGGTTCGGGGCTTGCCCCGGCGGGCGGCCAGAGCCAGATTTTCTTCAATCTGCATGGTGGCGGCGGTGCCCATCATGGGATCCTGAAAGACCCGGCCGATGTACTGGGCACGCTTATATTCCGGCAGGCTGGTGACATCCACGCCGCCAATGATGATTTTGCCGGAGTCGATGCCGAAGACGCCGGCGATGGCATTGAGCATGGTGGATTTACCCGCGCCGTTGCCGCCGATGACGGTGACAAAGTCGCCTCCCTTCATGTGCAGGTTCACACCATGCAGGGCAGTTTTTTCGTTAACGGTGCCGGGATTGAAGGTCTTCCATACCGTATCCAGCTTTAGCATGTCTGGCCCTCCTTCTGCTTCTTATGGAAATAGGTCTGCTGCCAATAGGGGACTGCCAGGAAGACAGCCACGATCAGGGCGGAAATCAGCTTCATGTAGTTGGTGTTGATGGACAGGGTGCTGATTACAAACTGAATGACGATGTAGTAGATAATCGCGCCGAAGGACACTGCCAGCAGCTTCAGTCCAAAGTTCCGGAAGAGCTTTCCGAAGATCACGTCTCCGATGATGATGGCGGCAAGACCGATGACAATGGCGCCCCGGCCCATGTTGATGTCCGCCGCGCCGTTATACTGGCACAGCAGAGCGCCGGACAGGGCGACAAGGGCGTTGGACAGGGCAAGGCCCAGCACCTTATTGAAATTCGTGTTGATGCCCTGTGCCCGTGCCATATTGGCGTTGGCGCCGGTGGCCCGGATGGAGCTGCCAAGCTCCGTGCCGAAGAACCAGTAGAGAAGGGCAATGACGGCGGCCGTTACCAGACCCACAACGAAAATGGGATGCTGATAGAAGGGCCGGGTGCCCTTCTGCACCTCCTGGAGATACCGCAGAGATACCAGCAGGTTATAGTTATTTACGTTCAGAGGGACGTTGGCCTTCATCCCCATAATGGCCAGGTTTACCGACCACAGACCAAGCTGGGTCAGAATACCGGAGAGAATAGCGGGAATGCCGCATTTGGTATGGAAAAAACCGGTGGCCAGGCCTGCCAGTGTACCAGCCAGAGCGGCCACAAGCAGACCGATCCAGACGCTGTGGCCAGAAGTGATCAGCATTACACAGGCAGCCGCGCCGGTACAGAAGGAGCCGTCCACGGACAGGTCGGCAATGTCCAGCAGCTTGTAGGTGATGTAGACGCCGATTGCCATGATGCCCCAGATCAGGCCCTGGGAAATGGCTCCCGGTAAAGCGTTGAAGAAGCTTGTCATAAATTCCTCCGTTGCCTAAGTCGATACAGTACAGATATTCAGTGGAAGTGGGCGAGACGGTGTTTCCGCCTCGCCCGCTTTGCAGTTTTGTAAGACACAATCATCCGATGGGCTCATAGCCTTCCAGGGGAGTGATGTTCAGAGCCTCGCAGATCCGGGCATTGTACTTGGGAGTCTGCTTATCGGCATAGCCGATGGGCATGGTGGAGATGTCAGCGGCGCCGGTCAGCACGTCGTAGGCCATCTCGGCGGTCTTCACGCCCAGGTCGTAGTAGCTGATGGACAGGGTAGCCACGCCGCAGCCCAGGCAGATGCCCTCTTCGCCCACGATGGCGGGTACACCAGCGGCTTCCAGAATGGGATCGATGGTGCCGGTGCAGGAGGCGGCGGTGTTATCGGTGGGGATATACATGGCATCGGACTCGTCGGCAGCGGCCTGCGCCACAGCCTGAAGGTCATTGGAGTCGGTGAAGGAATACTGCTTGCAGGTAAAGCCCAAGTCCTCCAGATACTTCTGGACGGTATCCACCTGGTACTGGGAGTTGTCCTCTGCGGAGCAGTAGAGCAGACCAATGTTCTGCGCGTCGGGGAACCAGTCCTTCACCATCTGGGCCTGGACGTCCAGAGGGGCCAGGTCGGAGGTGCCGGAGATGTTACCGCCTACGGTTCCGTTAAAGTCCTTGATTCCCATGGCAACGCCGTACTCGGTGACGGAAGTGCCCAGAATGGGAATATCGGCGGTGGCGGCGGCAGCGGCCTGAAGGGCGGAAGTGGCGTTTGCCATGATCAGATCCACCTCGTCAGAAACAAAGGCGTTGACGATGGTGCCGCAGGTAGCGGTGTCGCCGGAGGCGTTCTGGTAGTCGAACTCCACGCTGCCTTCGCCCAGCAGCTCGGTGAGCCTATCCATAAAGCCCTGGGAAGCGGCATCCAGCGCCTCGTGCTGTACCAGCTGGCAGATGCCGATTTTGTAGACCTTGGCGGTCTCGGTGGCAGCGGCGTCAGCCATGGGGGCGTCGGTGGCGGGCGTGTTGGACGCGCCGCAGGCGGTCATGGCCAGCAGCATACAGGCGGTCAGTAAAATGGCGAGTAGCTTTTTCATAGTCTCTTTTTCTCCTTTTATATGTACTCGGCGTACATTTGTGTGCGTGAGAAGAACTCGCTGATACTATATCACTTTTCATAGGAATCGTCAACAGAAAAATATCCAAAACGGGAAAGAAAATTCCGGGGACGAAACCGGGAATTTTTACATATTTGTCAGTTTCCGGCAGGCGGCGGCCAGCTCCCGGAGGGTAGAGCAGGAAACCATGGGGCAGATGGACGCCATGGTCTGCACGGAGCGGAGATATTGCCACTTATTTTCGGGAATGGGATTGAGCCAGATCACCCGTCCGGACAGGCGCTTACACTCCCGGAGGGCGGCCACGGCCTTATTCTGGTCGATGGTCTTGGTGTCGGAGAGAATCAGCAGGGTAGCGGCGGAGGTCAGGGCGGCGGGCTGCAAGGCGCACAGAGACAGCAGGGCGGCTCCCAGATCGGTGCCCCGGCCGTAAATGCCGGAATCCTTCACATGGCCCCGGAACAGATCCATGTTTTGCAGCTGGAAGGCGTCCGCCTCCACCATGGTCTCGGAGAACAGGAAGACCCGGGAAGCGTCGGAGACCTGGTTCAGGCTCTGGATAAACCGCAGGGCGA
Source organism: Clostridiales bacterium UBA3259 (assembly GCA_002362625.1). Next base: position 64,412 of record DEUP01000043.1, on the reverse strand, counting down.
ATTCCGAAAACTGGACCATGGAGCCGGACACGTCGCACAGTACCACCAGGTGCTTCCGACGGGAACGCTTCTTCCGGTAGCGCAGATGATAGAGGCTGCCGCCGGTTTCCAGGCCCTTGCGGATGGTCTTCCGGAAGTCCAGGCATGCGCTGTGGCCGGAGGCTTGCCGCCTGGCGGACAGCTCACCGTTAATCTGCCGGGCAATGGACTGGATAATGGAAATGGCCTTGGGGATCTCCGTGTCCTTAAAATCGGAGATGTCCCGGTACAGCACACCCACCTCCGGATCTACCTCCTCGCCGCCCAGGCCGGCGTTTTCCATGAGCATCTGCTGCTCCATCAATGTTTTCGCAAAGACGGAATGAATGAAGTCGCCGTAAAGCTGGGGGTTGCGCTCAGCGGTGCCCCGGTATTTTTCCATGAAGCTTCGGAGCTTTTGACGGGCCTCCTCCGGCATGGCGGCGTAGACTTCCCGCTGCTCAGGGCTTAAGTCCATGGGCTTTCCGTTCAGGGTCAGCTCCTCCTCCGCCTGGCGGCGGTTCTCCTGGAGCTCCTTTTCCCGCTCCATCCGCTCCTGGGCCTGCTGCCGCATTTTCTCCTCGGAGATGAAAAAGCCGTCAAAGCACCGGTCGAAGGATAGCTGCTCCTCACGGCTTTTGGCGTAGACGGTGCGCAGGGCGGTTTTCACCCGCTCCCGGTCAGAAAAACCCAGTTCGATGAGCAGCCGGCCGGCATCCTCCGTCTCCTTGGGACTGACGGCCAGCCCCTCCAGCCGGAGCATCCGGGAGAAAGCGGAAAGCTTTTCCAGGTATACCGCCGGATCAGCCATGACAGTGACCTCCGCAGGTATGGCTATGGTCACAGGACTGTTCCTCAGGGTCCAACAGCGAATCGTCCAGGGAGGCGATGTCCTCGTTGTTTTTCAGCACAAAGCCCGCCGTCTGCCGCAGAGCGTCAGGGGACAGCTCCCGGATGCCCAGAGCGTCCAGGGCGGCGGCCCAGTCCAGGGTTTCCGCGATGGAGGGCTTCTTCAGAATGGATTCGGCGGAGCGCAGACGCTGCACCGCCAGAGCCACCTGGAAGGCCAGCCGGTCATCCACATGAGGGAGCTTGGCCCGGAGGATTGCCAGCTCCTTTTCCATGTCGGGGTACTCGATATACAGGTAGGCGCAGCGCCGCCGGAGGGCTTCACTCAAGGGACGTGCCCGGTTGGAGGTCAGCACCACCAGGGGGATGGACTTTGCCTGAATGGTGCCCACCTCCGGGATGGAGACCTGCATTTCCGAGAGCAGCTCCAGAAGGAAGGCTTCAAATTCCTCGTCGGCCTTGTCGATTTCGTCAATGAGCAGCACCACGGGCTTTTCTGAGCGGATGGACTTGAGAAGGGGCCGCTCCAGCAGATATTCGTCACTGAACAGGGATTTGGTCAGGGCATCCTTGTCCTGGATGCCCATATTTACCTGGATGGACAGAAGCTGCTTCTGGTAGTTCCACTCATACAGGGCCTTACTCTCGTCCAGACCCTCATAGCACTGCATCCGAACCAGCTCCCGGTCAAGGGCATAGGCCATGACCTTGGCCACCTCGGTTTTGCCAACGCCGGCCGCGCCCTCAATGAGCAGGGGACGGCCCAGAGAGAGGGCGACGTAAAGGACGGTTGCCAGGGTGTCGTCGTATATATAATGGGCTTCGTCCATTTTTTGTTTCAATTCTTCAAAATTCATAATATAAACCTCCTTTTGGGAATCGCTTGTTGGATTATATCACAGGAATGGGAAATTGAAAAGGGATTTCCCGAAAAAACCAGAACCGAAAAAGGTCAGAAAGCACCGCAGCCAGCGCTGAAAAGCGCTGGCTGCCACAAGAAATGGGGAATGTCCTTAGGGCCTGTCTGACCGGAGTGCGGCGATATTTTCCTCTGTGATTTTCTGCCAGGGAATGGTCAGGGGCTCCTTCTGAGCAAACACCTGAGCCTCCCATGCTTCATAATCCGTCCGGTTCAGAATCCGCTGCTGGCCGTTCTCCGTAATCAGATAGACATAGCCGTCCTGCTCGGTGTCGATATCCTCCGGGTAGGGCATTTCCCGGTAGGGGTCATAATCGGCAATTGCCTTGCTCCAGGCGTCCACAATATAGGCGTCCCGGTAGCTGTCCGACTCCGGGTCATAAACCATGACCGTGTAGGGCCAGAGAACATCCCCCGCGTACCCATGATTATGGGAGGCGTCCACCTTGAGCAGGCCGGGATAGTGGGTGATTCCCACATAGTTCTGGGCTTCTACCCGCACATTTCCGGTCTGGGGGTCAAGCCCGTAGATGACCTCCTGCATTCCGGCGGTATAGGTATTGAATATGGAAACCAGCAGCTCTTCCGCCCCGTCCCCGTCCACATCCGTGACGGCAAACTGCTCGTCCTCGATAGTGCCGGGCGACGCGAGGCTGATTCCGTCTTCATCGGGCAGGGCCGGCCAGCTTAGCTCGTCGTGGATGGTTTGCAGGGCCTGCTGGAAGGCATCCCGGGCAGAGTCCTCCTGGGAAACCGGTTCGGTGACGGCTTCCGTTTGAAGGGTACTTTCGGAAGGCGTCTGGGTTGCCGTGTCTGAATTGCTCCCGGATTGAGGAGCGCAGGCGGCCAGCAAAATCACAAGGGATGCCGCAATAGCGGCGGCAAAAATTCTTTTTTTCATGGTGTTTTGACTCCAATTCTATTTTTCTGACGGGCACAGAGAAAGACGCTGCTTTCTGTCCCTCACCCTTATAGTCGATAACCACGGGATCAGGTTGCGTTTCCTTTGCAATTTCATGCAAAAAGGGACAAAATTTTTGAACTGGTTTTCCCAAACAAAACGAATCATGCCGCCGTGAGAACCCGAAAGCTTCTCACAGACGGCAGTGATTGTTTTTACGCAGGGGATTACTTGCAGGCGATGGCCTCGATCTCCACCAGCGCGCCCTTGGGCAGCTGTTTCACGGCGAAGGCGGCCCGGGCAGGGAAGGGCTCGGAGAAGAACTGGGCGTACACCGCGTTCATGGCGGCGAAATCCCCCATGTCCGCCAGCAGCACAGTGGTCTTCACCACATCGGACAGAGAGCAGCCTCCCTCTTCCAGAATGGCCTTGACGTTAGAAAGAGACTGATGGGTCTGGGTGGTGATGTCGTTTCCGGCAAACTCGCCGGTGGCGGGATCCACGGGGATTTGACCGGAAACAAAGACCATATTGCCAGCCTGGATGGCCTGAGAGTAGGGGCCGATGGCGGCGGGCGCCTTGGGGGTGTGGATGGGCTGATTCATAAAAAATTCCTCCTAAATTATTAGGGCCTATCTGAAAACTGTCAAAACGCCCAAGAAGCGGGTCTTTTCCCCTGTGCGGCACCATTTTCCCTTGGAATACATCCAGTATTCCTGGGTCAAAATGGCTTGCACAGAGCAAAAATCCCTCGCTTTTGGTTACTTAAGCCAGTTTTCAGATACGGCCTAAATTAGTCATTTAAATCGGCGTAGGTGTCGAAGTACCAACCCATATGGTTGGGGGTTCTGGGATAGATATCGTAGAGCATCCAATCCCGGATCTGCTGATAATAGGGCAGGGGCGTAATGCCGTCTTCATCATATCGCCAGCCGGGGCCGTAGGGCTGAGAACCATCAAAGGTCGTCCAGCAGTCGGGATGCTTTTCGATAAAGCGGTTTTGTTCATCGGAAGGAACCCGGCTCTTGCCGGAGGGATTCAGCTTGGCGCACATGTGGGTCAGGGGAAGATCGTCCAGAGGGGAAAGGTCAACAATGTGGGTGTTGCTGATGTTCAGCATTTCCAGGGATTCACACTGGGCCAGAGGCGTGGCGTCGTCAATGTATTCACAGAAGGCAATTTCCAGGAACTTTAGCTTCTTGCAGTTGCTGAAAGGCGTCAAATCCTTAATGGGCGCGCCGGAGATGATACAGTATTCCAGATTTACCATACCGGCAATGAAGCTGGTGTCCGTAAGCCATTCGTTGTGGCCCAGATCGATGCACACCACATCCTCGCAGTAAATGAGGTCCTTACAGTTGCTGTCCAGCAGGTCGCCTACTACACGCATCAGCTCCGCGTCGGTCAGACTGCTGCCCTGACCGAACCAGACCCGCCAGACAACCTTCGTCCGGTCCCGGTAGTCATCCCGGATCTGAGCCATGACCTCGTTGCTGAGCTTACAGTTGTCCAGAACAAAGCGCTTGCAGTTTGTAAGAAGATCCAGGGCCAGACGCACCCCGTTCTCGTTATCGTCGCCGATATTCTGGTTTTTGATCTCCACTTCCTCGGTGTCGGTGGAAAGGGTGGTGCCGAAGAAGTCAAAGGTGTAGTGGAATACAATTTCCGGCGCGGCTTCCATCAGCTGTTTCACGTCGGCGGTGGTCAGATCACTGGTGCCGTCGTCCTTCATCAGCTCCACGGTTTGAAGACCCGGAAGCATGGCGAGCTTTTCCGCGGTGGAGGAAACGTCCTGAGAGGTCAGGGCGGACAGGTTCAGCGACGTGGTTTCCACATCGTATTCGCTGCCCAGAATCTCCACGGTGCAGCGGATGGCGACATTCTCATAGGCGGCCTTCAAAGCGTCGATCTGTTCCAGCGTTAATTCTGTCCTTGTCAGGGTCAGGGAGGTGAGCTTCGGCAGATGGACCATGTTTTCCGTGAGAAGGGCGTAGTCATAGTCTCCCTCCTCCAATGTCAGCGCCTGAATGTCCGGCGTGACGCTGGTGCCGCCCAGATTGACCTGATAGGTTACCAGGCAGCTGGGATGCTCCTCCTGGAATTCCTCCAGAAGGGCGTAGTCCTCGCAGCCTGTGGCGTCTAGGGCAGTCAGGTTCGGGAAGTAGCTGACCAGGAAGGTAAGCTCGCTCTGGGTCACGTCGCCTACCGTCAGGCTGGTTGTGTCGTTGGGATAGGCGGTGTCCCGGAAGGGCACGTTCCAGGAGATGCGGCAATCCGGCATCTGGGAGAGAATCTGGTCATATTCCGAAACGGTCAGCTCCTTGTCCCTCAGATCCAGGGCAGCGGCGGTGAGGGGATAGGCGTCCCCCTGGATAAAAATATGATTGCTGCGGTACCAGGCAATGCCATAGCCGCCCGCCGCGGCCAAGGCAAAAATCAGCAGAACCACCAGCAGAATTATGAGAACCTTCTTCACGGCATGTTCCTCCGGAATTCTTTATATTATTGTAAAGCATAGCACATTTTGAGGGAAAAAGCAACAGGGAGAGGGGCAGAAAAACCGGCTCCCGGAGAGGGAGCCGGTCACGGGCCGTCGGAAACCCCGAAGGGGATTTTCAACGGCTTAGTCTCTTCTCAGAGCCTCGATGGGGTTCAGGTTCGCGGCTTTGACAGCGGGCAGCATTCCGAAAATGACACCAATCAGAGTGGAGAAGACAACAGCCACAAGAATGGCCGGGACGCTGATTGCCACGGGAATCTGCATCATGGAGGAAATCAGCTGGGCCATGATGATGCCGCTGACAACTCCGATCAGGCCGCCCAGGCTGGTCAGCACGGCGCTTTCCGTCAGGAATTGCAGAAGAATCCGCTTCTTCTTAGCGCCGATGGCCTTCTTCAGGCCGATCTCCGTGGTGCGCTCGGTGACGGATACCAGCATGATGTTCATAACGCCGATGCCGCCTACCAGCAGGGAAATGCTGGCAATCCAGATCAGCTGGGTGTTGGTGGACTGGGACATCTTCTGCAGGTTCTGGGCCTGTTCCAGCATGTCCTGGCTCCGATAGCTGAAGGAGGAGGTTTCGTCACCAATCTGTCTGCTGGTGAGAAGATCCGCCGCCGCCTTGCCTGCCACAGTCATGGCGTCGGTAGAGCTGACCTTGATGGCCACGTTCTGCGGCTCGTCAAACTGGAAGGCTGTGGGCCAGGTGGTGATGGGCATGTAGATGGAACCGGCAGAGGTGTCCGCGTAGAGCTGATAGTCCTGCATGGAGTTGATGGTGGGAGCGAATTCCTCAGACAGGGTGACCACGCCCACCACGGTGAATACATCTCCGTAAATTTCCAGAGCCTTGCCCACCGGATCCTGGCCGCCGAACAGGGTGCTCACCGTGTTGGCGTTCACCAGAACCACCTTCCGGCACTCAGAAAAATCCGTGTCCAAAAAGCTCCGGCCGGACTTGATCTGATAGCCATAGGCGGACAGATAGTAGGGGTCGATGCCGTAGACCTCGCCGTTAAACTCGGTATTCTGGAAGAACACCTGCTGGGAGTAATTGCGGGAGGTGTAGAGGGACGCAGCCTCCACATGATCCATCTCCGCAAGCTCCTGCCGGGTCTCCTCGGTGATGGTGCGCACGCCGTCAGGGATGGGATTCCAGCTGAAATCGTACGGGTACCCGTCCTGCTGCAGGCTGACGGTGACCACGTTGTTGCCCGCGCCGATCAGGTTTTCCTTGATCTGCTCATTGGTGCCCTGGATGGTGGAGACGATGGTGATAATGGCGGCGATGCCGATGATAATGCCAAGCATGGTCAGAACCGACCGCATTTTGTGGCTCCATACGCCCTGAAAGGCAAGCTGAATATTTTCTCGCATGGCGTTTCCTCCTTAATACCCGTAGAGGTTAGACATGTCGCCCTCTGCTGTTTTGGCACCTTCCTTTACGTCCTTGCCATAGGGGAACGCCAGCTTGTCCTCCACGGTAATGCCGCTGAGCACCTCCAGGTAGCTGCCCCACAGGGACTTGCCGGTGGTGACGCTCCGCTTTTCCAGGCGGCCGTCCTGGTCCTGGACGAAGACATAGCTCTCGCCCTTCTCCGTGCGGATGAAGGCTTTCATCAGGTAAATGCCGTTGGTGGAGCCGGAGGTGGAATACTGGACGGAGACATAGTTGCCGGATTGGAGGTTGGCTTCCTCGCCTACAAAGGCGGTGAAGGGATAGTAGGTGGCGGTGGGGTTGCCCGCGCCGTTCCAGCTGTTGAGGGAGCTGGGGAAGTCGCCGATGGACTGGACGGTGCCGGTATAGACGCCGCCGTTGCGCCAATCGTTGACGGTAACCTCCTGGCCAATGCGCAGGTTGTTCTTTTCCAGCTCACTGACGGAGCCGGTGATGTAGAAGCCGCCGCCGCCGGAGACCTTGACCATGGGCTGCTCCTGCTGCCTGGATTCCTCCTCCGTAAGCAGGGAGACCACCTGGCCGTCAAAGTCGGCGTAGATGTTGCCGTCGTTCAGCTCCCGCTGCATGATCTTATACTCGGCCTCGGCCATCTTCATCTTCAGCTCCTGCTCCTTGACCTTCTTCTCCTGCTCCTTGCGCATCTTGGAGATTTCCGCCGCGGTGTAGCCGCTGCCGAAGTCAATGCTGGGGCCTTGGATTTCCGTCTCTTCCTCCTCGGGGAGGGTGTAGTCCTCAATCGTGGGTGTGAAGAAGGAAAGGGAGAAGTCGGTGCCCTGGCCGTAGACGTAGACGCCCTGCCACAGAGTATTGGCGCCTAAGTCCATATTGCCCTCGGTGACCTTAAAGACCACATAAAAGGCCTTGATGGGGTTTTCGGGAGCGGGAGTTTCGTCGGCCAGGAACCGGATAAAGTAATCGCCGTCAGAGGAGAAGGAAAGACCCTCTGCTTTCGCGGCCTCTGTAGCTTCCGTGGTGGGATCGGACTTGGTTTCTTCCGTTTCAGTGGGATCGGGCTGAGTTCCTTCCGTTTCAGTGGGCACTGTCTGGGTTTCTTCCGGCTCGGTGGGAATCAGCTCAGGGTGACATTGAATGCAGTCCTTTTCGATATGGTCGTGTTCACACCAAACCGGAGAGCAGAAGGGGCAGTCGCCTCTTCGATTGCCATGCTCACAGGTGCAGTCGGGGCACAGCACCTTTACATTGCCGTGCTCGCAGACTTCCAGCGCGCAGACGGGGCATTCCTCGGCAATCTGGTCATGGACGCACTTGGGCGGATGACACTCCTCGCAGTCCGGTTCCCATACGCCGTGCTCACAGAATCCGGAGGTGCCCCAGACCGCCTGCCGCAGGGCTTCCAGCAGACCATCGTCAATGACTGTGTCTCCCCGGAGGCGGCATACAAAGGCGGTTGCCATGCTCTTGCCGTCGTGGCCGGAGACCGGATCCACATAGGCCTTATAAGGCGCTGTCAGTTCGGTGCCCTTAGAGGGCTCCGGGATGTTAAAGTTCCATTCATCCATGGGAGTCATGGGCTTCATGTTTTGAATTTTGCTCAGCTCCGCGTTGAGAACGTCCAGCTGAAGCTTTTCCTTCTCCACAGCCAGACGCTTTTTTTCCAGCTGAAGATCGGACAAGGTGGTGTCGAAGCTTAAGAGAATGTCGCCCTTTTTCACCTGGTCCCCCTCCTTGACCATCACCTCGGTGACGATCTGGGTATCGGAAAGGAACACAGTCTGAATCCGGTCGGTGGTGACGGGGCCGTAGCTTTCCTGGGTGTCGCCCCAGTATTCCGTCATGCCCACATCGTTAAAGGAATAGACGTACACCGGATCGCCGCCGCCCCGGGTGCCAAACCAGATGCCAACGCCGATGGCGGCTACCAGCACCAGGGCAGTGACGGAAAGCAGGAGCTTCTTCCCCTTTTTATTCAGTTTCTTCATCCTGGGTCAGTCCTCCCTCGTCCTCGTTGTCAAATTTACCGGTTTTCAGCCTGCCGTCCAGAATGTGGTAGGTCTTGTTGGCGCAGGCGGCAATGCTTGGCTCGTGGGTGATCATGATAATGGTCATACCCTCGTCACTTAACCGGCGGAAGATTTCCATGATCTGGGTGCCGGCCTTGGTATCCAGAGCGCCGGTAGGCTCGTCGGCCAGCAGCAGGTCCGGCTTTCCCACCATGGCCCGGGCAATGGCCACCCGCTGGCACTGGCCGCCGGAAAGCTGGTTGGGCAGGAAGTTCATCCGCTCTTCCAGTCCCACGGACTTCAGGGCCTCCGCCGCCCGTTCCCGGCGCTCCTTCAGGGGAACTCCGGCGTACAGGAGAGGCAGAGCCACATTATCCAGGGCGTCCATTTTGGGCATCAGATGGAAGCTCTGGAAGACAAAGCCCAGATGCTTGTTGCGGATCTCCGCCAGATCGTCGTCGCTTAAGTCCTTTAAGTCCTGATCCCGCAGAGTGTAAGTACCGGAGGTGGGCACGTCCAGACAGCCGATAATGTTCATCAGGGTGGTTTTGCCGGAGCCGGAGGGGCCCATAATGGCAAGATAGTCTCCTTCCTCTACGGTCAGGTTGATGTTTTTCAGGACACGGACAGGCTCCTTGCCCTGAACATAATCCTTGCAGATGTCGGTGAGTTTCAGGATTGCCATATCAGCCCATCCCTTCCCCGGTTTCGGCAGTGGTTACCGGTTCGGAACCGGCTTCCGTTTCGGCGGCCGTCTCTTCCTCAGGCAGGGTGTCCATGCTCATATCCGGGCCCATGTCCGCGCTCATGTCACCATCCATGCCCATGTCCGCGCTCATGTCACCATCCAGGTCCATATCCGCGCTCATGTCCATATCCATGCCCATGTCGCCGCCCATGTCGGGACTGGCGTCTCCGCCGGAGCTTTGGGTGGCGGCCTCCGGGTTGTGAGTGGTGGCTACGCCGGGGCGGCAAAGCTCCGTGTCAGGGAAGGCTATGTAATCGTCGGCGGTCAGGCCCTCCAGGATTTCCACGGTGCCCATCATGTCGTTGACCTGGCCCAGGGTTACGGAGCGCTTTTCCAGCTTATCCTTGTTCTCGGCCCAGACATAGGCTGTGCCGTCGTCCTCATAGGCGATGAAGGAGAGGCTGATGCTCAGGGCAGCGCTCTGGCCGTTCTCGCCTTCCTTTTCCAGGTAGACGTGCTGTCCCAGGAGCAGACCCTCGGTGGAGTCCAGCTTCACATAGAAGGGGTACTTGCTGGAAACGGTCATCTCATTGCTGCTGGAGGGGTAGACAACGTATCCGTTGTTGTTATTGTCCTGAGTGGGGTTTTCGTAGTCCACCAGGGTGACGGTGCCGCCCCAGGTTTGATCGCCGCCGGTGCGGGAGGTGATGGTGACCCGGTCGCCCTCAATCAGGCCGCCTCGCTGCAATTCCCCCAGAGTACCCTTGATTCGATAGGAGCCGATCTGCTGGATGGTGATGTAAGGGGCTTCGTTGCCGTTGGAATCCACGCCGGTCTCATTGATGGCCTGGACACGTCCCTCAACGGGAGCGGTGACCACGGCGTTTTCCAGCAGATCCTCGGACTTCTTGATTTCGTTTTCCTTGGTCTTGACGTTCAGCTCCGCTTCCTTCAGATCCACCTGGGTGGACTGGATTTCCACGGTATACTGAAGCTTCAAGGTAGAGCCGGCGGAGGCCCGCTCCTTTTCCAGCTGGGTGATCTGGCTCTTGTAGTTTTCAATGGAGGCGTTGAGCTGCTCCAGCTCAAGACGCTGCTTGTCCAGGCTCAGCTGCAGTTCCTCGGTGTCATAGGAGAACAGCTCCTGACCTTTTTTTACGTCGTCGCCCTCCTGAACCTTCAGCTCCAGAACGGTCTTATCCTTGTCCTTTTTGATTTCGGATACGTTTTCCGAGACCACCAGACCCAGAAATTTATCGCCGGGGGCGATGCCGCCCATACCGGCCAGCGCCCGAACAGACTGGACATAGACGGTGGTATCACTGGAACAGCCCGCCAGGACCGCGGTGAGTGTCAAAGCCAGCACAAGGGCGAGGCATTTTTTCAGTTTCATAGTAAATCCTCCTCATTGGGTATTCGATTCCGCCTCCTATTATAAGAAATTCCCCTTCGAGAATCAACCACTCACATATTAAGGATTGTTTAAATTATTTTACAGAGCCTGTCATAAATGGAAGGAAGAGGAAGAAAAAGGATTGTTCCGCTTTCCCGGGAAAACGGAACAATCTGAATGGAGGGCATTGGAATTCATTGGTTTTTTTCTGAGAGGCACTGCTGGATTTTTTCCTCAATGCGGCTGTGAACCAGCTCGGCAAGCTCCGTGGTGTTCAGATCCTTGTATTCGGCATAGCTTATGGGGGTCAAATAGTGGATCTGGACGGCCACAGGCTTGCTGCCCTTCTGATCCAGCACCTTGAAGCAGTCAACCAGGGCCACGGGGACAATGACGCATTGGCTTTTCACGGCGCAGCGGAAGCTGCCGGAATGGAAGGGGAGCATTTCGTTGCCCTTTTTGCTTCTGGTGCCCTCAGGGAACAGCAGATAGCTTCGTCCGGTCTTCAGCTCCTCGGTGACCTGGCGGATGACCGTCAGGGACTGGCGCACATCCTCCCGGTCCATGGGGAAGGACTTGGTGCACAGGGCCACCTGGTGGAGGAAGGGAATGTTATAAAGCTCCTTTTTCAGCACCACGCCCAGAGGAACATCACAGGTGGCGGCTACAGCCAGCGGATCGAACATCCCCTGGTGGTTGCTGTAGAGCATGAAGCTTTTATCTTGGGGGATATTCTCCTGACCGGAAACAGTCAGGCGGATATTGCCGCCTTTCACCGCCCGGTGCATAATCATCTGGATATGCCGGTACATGGTCTCCCAGGAGTAGCGTTCCGGATGCCGGGCATATCGGCACAGGCGGAACCAGGCCCAGGGGACAAAAAGAATATTTTTCAGTACCATGGTGACAATTCGATTCATGGGAAATAACCCCTTTCTGAAATGCGGATACCTGCTCAGTCTCGGTGCTGCGCGCCGATTCGGCTTGCCGCTCCCTGGGAGCGCCCCCAGGGCGGCCTCTCTTGCCCCTGCGGGGCACCACGGGAGCGGAGAGCGTAAGAGAAGGCTCATTGCTTTGCCAGAAGCCCGTCCACAAACTGTCTGGCGGCTCTGGCGGAGCGTCCGCCCCGGTTCAGGGCATAGCGTTCGGCCAGCATGTCCAGCTCTTCGCCGGCTATGGTCAGCCCCTGATCCTCGGCCAGGCGGCGCACAATGTGAAGATACACCTGCCTGGTGGGCTTCTGGAAGGTGATCTGGATGCCGAACCGTTCAGACAGGGACAGAATCTCCTGCATGGTGTCGTTGCGGTGAACATCGTCCCCATCCCGGCTAGAGAAGCTTTCCTTCACCAGATGCCGCCGGTTGGAGGTGGCGTAGATCACCACGTTCCGGCTCCTGGCGGAGACGCTGCCCTCCAAAATGGCCTTCAGGGCACTGAAATTGTCGTCGTCCTTCTGGAAGGACAGGTCGTCAATGAACAAAATGAACTTTAAGGGGTTGGTGTTCAGCTCGTCCAGGATGGCAGGGATGGCGTGGAGCTGCTCCTTGCGCACCTCCAGGATCCGCAGACCCTTTTCCCACAGCTCGTTGACCACCGCCTTGACAGTGGAGGACTTGCCGGTGCCCGCGTCTCCCGTGAGGAGGATATTGGCGGCGGGCTTCCCATCCAGCAGGGACAGGGTATTGCTGACGATGATTTCCTTCTCCCGCTGGTAGTCAATGAGGCTGCTCAGCCGGATGCCGTCCGGATTCTGGACGGGGACAATCCGGCTGTCCTCGTCCAGGTAGAACATGCGGTGCTTGGCGTAGATGCCGTAGCCCAGGGCGCCGATATTGGCACAGCGCTCCCGGTAGCTTCCGGAGATGTCCACGGACTTTACGGGGAAGCCTGGGAGATACCCCTCCCAGGAAAGTCCCTCCCGGAGGGCCTCCGGTGTCAGATCGGCCACCGCCTGAAGGATGGAAAGCTCCTGACGGAGATTTTCCTCCAGCTCCTTCCCGGGGACGGAGCCCCTTCCGATTATGCGGATGTAGGCGTTCTCGTCGTTGGTGACGATGTGCTGGATGTAGCCTGCCAAAGTGCGCTTTTCCGTTTCAAGCAGCCGGGAGACAAAGAAAGCGTACCGGGATACGGCCTCCTCCGTGGAGCCGGAGGAGCCGGTCTTCAGATAATCCATCAAAGCGGCCATCACCGGGTCGTCCAGAAGAGAGCGGAAAACCGCCAGGGAGGAAAGGCGGATATAAAGCTGTGTCAGTGTATTCATACGTTCAGAACCGCACCCTTTGCGCCGCTGGACACATAAGCGGCATAGCGCTTGAGGTAGCCGGACAATTCCTTCTTCTTGGGAACGAAGGCGGCCATGCGTCTGGCAAATTCTTCATCGGAGATCAGCAGCTCCAGCTTTCCCCCGGGAATGTCGATGGAGATCATGTCGCCGTCCTCCACAATGCCGATGGGGCCGCCGGAGGCAGCCTCCGGGGAGACGTGCCCTACACAGGCGCCCCGGGTTGCCCCGGAGAATCGGCCGTCGGTGATAAGGCCTACGCTGCTGCCCAGGCCCATGCCCATAATGGCAGAGGTGCCCTTAAGCATTTCCCGCATACCTGGGCCGCCCTTGGGGCCTTCGTAGCGGATGACGATAATCTCACCGGGCTGAATCTGGCCGGCGTTGATGGCTTCATTGGCCGCCTCCTCGCTGTCAAAGCAGCGGGCAGGGCCTTTGTGGCAGAGCATTTTAGGATCCACGGCGCTGCGCTTGACCACGCTGCCCTCAGGGGCAAGATTGCCGCGAAGGACGGCAATGCCGCCGGTGGGAGAATAGGGGTTCTCCGCGGGCCGGATTACGGTTTCGTCCCGGTTCACGGCGGAGGCGATGTTCTCACCCAAAGTCTTTCCGGTGACGGTCATTACCGAGGTGTCCAACAGATTCAGCTTGCACAGCTCCTTCAGCACGGCGTATACGCCGCCGGCCTCGTTCAGATCCTCCATATAGGTGGGGCCGGCAGGGGCCAGATGGCACAGGTTGGGGGTGACGGCGCTGAGCTCGTTTGCCATGTCCAGATTGAATTCCACGCCGCACTCGTTGGCAATGGCGGGCAGGTGGAGCATGGAGTTGGTGGAGCAGCCCAGGGCCATGTCCGCGGTCAGGGCGTTGCGGATGGCGGCGGCGGTCATAATGTCCCTGGGACGGAGATCCCGGCGAACCAGCTCCATGACCTGCATGCCCGCGTGCTTGGCAAGCTCGATCCGGGCGGAGTAGACGGCGGGGATGGTGCCGTTGCCCTTCAGGCCCATGCCCAGCACCTCTGTCAGGCAGTTCATGGAATTGGCGGTGTACATACCGGAGCAGGAGCCGCAGGTGGGACAGGTGTTTTCCTCACACACAGTCAGCTGGGCTTCGTCTATTTTTCCGGCGGTGTAAGCGCCCACGGCCTCAAACATGCTGCTGAGGCTGGTTTTCTTTCCGTTTACCCGGCCGGCCAGCATGGGTCCGCCGCTGACGAAAATGGTGGGGATATTCACCCGGGCGGCGGCCATGAGAAGGCCCGGCACGTTTTTGTCGCAGTTGGGGATCATCACCGCGCCGTCAAAGCCGTGGGCCCGGAGCATAGCCTCCGTGGAGTCGGCAATCAGATCCCGGGTGACCAGGGAATACTTCATTCCCTCATGACCCATGGCGATGCCGTCGCACACGGCGATGGCTGGGAAGACAATGGGGGTGCCTCCGGCCATGGCTACGCCCAGCTTTACGGCATCCACGATCTTGTCCAGGTTCATGTGGCCGGGGACGATCTCATTGTAGGAGCTGACCACGGCAATGAGGGGCCGCTGCTGTTCTTCCTTTGTCAGGCCCAGGGCATGGTAGAGGCTGCGGTGGGCAGCGTTTTGGGGACCGTTTACGATGGTGTCTTTGATCATAGGCTGTGTTTCTCCTTTTTAAGAAAGCAGGGTGCCGGGGAAACGGCACCCTTGGAAAACCTGCTTGCCTCCCCTGAAGGAAGATTCAGGCGGGAGGGCGAAAGCCTTGAGGGCAGCGGCTCTTAGTTGTTAATCAGCTTGTCCTCGTCGCTCCAGCTGTAGAGCTTGCGGATGTCCTGACCCACGATCTCAGAGGGATGCTCCGCGGCCAGCTTCCGCATGGCGTTGAAGTGAACCTGACCACCGGCGGAGGACATATCCAGCAGGAAGTCCTTGGCAAAGGTGCCGTCCTGAATGTCCTTCAGGATCTTCTTCATGGTCTTCTTGGTCTCCTCGGTGATGATCTTGGGGCCGGTGACGTAGTCGCCGTACTCGGCGGTATTGGAGATGGAGTAGCGCATGCCGCTGAAGCCGGACTGGTAGATGAGGTCCACGATCAGCTTCATCTCGTGGATGCACTCAAAGTAGGCGTTCCGGGGATCATAGCCCGCTTCCACCAATGTCTCATAGCCCGCCTGCATGAGAGCGCAGACGCCGCCGCAGAGCACGGCCTGCTCGCCGAACAGGTCCGTCTCAGTCTCGGTGCGGAAGGTGGTCTCCAGCACGCCCGCCCGGGCGCCGCCAATGCCCAGGGCGTAGGCAAGGCCGATGTCCAGGGCGTCGCCGGTGGCGTCCTGCTCCACGGCAATCAGGCAGGGAACACCCTTGCCCGCCTGGTACTCACTGCGGACCGTGTGGCCGGGGCCCTTGGGGGCAATCATGATGACGTTGACATTCTTGGGAGGCCTGATGCAGCCAAAGTGGATGTTGAAGCCGTGGGCGAAGGCCAGGGTCTTGCCCTCGGTGAGGTTGGGCTCAATGCTCTCCTTGTACAGGGCGGCCTGCTTCTCGTCGTTAATGAGGATCATGATGATGTCGGCGTTCTTGGCAGCCTCGGCGGCGGTCATGACCGTCAGCCCCTGGCTCTCCGCCTTGGCCCAGCTCTTGGAGCCCTGGTACAGGCCTACAATGACTTTTACGCCGCTGTCGTGGAGGTTCAGGGCGTGGGCGTGGCCCTGGGAGCCGTAGCCGATGATGGCGACGGTCTTGTCAGCCAGCTTTTGCAGATCGCAGTCCTGCTGATAGAAGATACGGTTCATAAGTATAATCCCTCTTTCTGAAAGTTAAGTTGTGTATGATCAAAGGTTTGTAACTCTGCGGATGGTTTCCTCGCCCCGCTGCAGGGTGACGATGCCGGTACGGCAGATCTCCATGATCTCAAAGTCCCGCATCAGGTCGATGAAGTGATCGATCTTCCGGCTGTCGCCTACCAGCTGGATCATGATGGCATCCTTGGTATAGTCTACGATCTTCCCTTCATAGGCATCGGCGGCGGCCCGGATATCCCCCCGGGCTTCCGGGGTGTTGCGCAGCTTGATGAGCAGAAGCTCCCGGCTGACGGTGTCCAGGCTGTCCAGCTCCATAATGGAGCAGACGTCGGGGAGCTTATAGAGCTGATTGATGAGCTGCTCCCGTTTGACCTCGTCCCCGTCGGCCTTGATGGTGATCCGGGAGAAGTCCTCGGATTCCGTTTCGGACACGGTCAGGGAGGTAATATTGAACTGGCGGCGGCGGAACATACTGGTGACGCGGTTCAGCACGCCGAATTGGTTATTGACCAGAATGGCCACAGTAAATTTTTCCATTTTCTCTCAGTCTCCGATTCTTACGATGATATCGTCCATAGAACCGCCGGGCGGGAGCATGGGAAGGACGAACTCGTCCCGGTTAATGGCGCAGTCAATGAGATAGGGACCGGGGCAGGCGAAGGCCTTATTAAGAGCCTGGTCCAATTCTTCCAAAGTGACGGCACGGCTGCCCTCCGCTCCAAAGGCCCGGGTCAGGGCCACAAAATCTGTCTTCCGGCCATCCAGGCGGGTGTTGCTGTAATGCTTGTCAAAGAACAGGGTCTGCCACTGGCGCACCATGCCCAGCACCTGGTTGTTCATCAGCAGAATCACCAGGGGAATTCCATAGGTGACGGCGGTGGCAAGCTCGTTTAAATTCATGCCAAAGCTTCCGTCACCGGTAACCAGGACGGTACGTTTTCCCGTACCTATGGCAGCGCCCATGGCGGCGCCCATGCCGAAGCCCATGGTGCCAAGACCGCCGCTGGACAGGAACTGTCTGGGCCTGTACAGCCGCAGATATTGGGCGGCCCACATCTGGTGCTGACCCACATCGGTGGCGACGGGCGTGTCCGGCTCCAGATGGGTATTGAGGGCTTCAATGACATTTTTGGGGGTCATCCCCTCCCGGTGGTCGCCGCTGGCGGCTTCCTCCTCCCGGAGGGCGGCAATTTCCGCCTGCCACTGAGGATGGCCGGCCTTCTTCAGAAGGGGAATCAGCTTGCCCAGGGTTTTCTTCATGTCTCCCCGGAGACCCTGGGCGGGGGAGACGGTCTTGCCAAGCTCCGCGCCGTCAATGTCTATGTGGATGACTTTGGCGTTTACGGCGAATTTTGCCCGATTGCCGGTGACCCGGTCGTTAAACCTTGCGCCCATGGCGATAATCACGTCGGCATGGTGCATGGCCATGGAACAGGCGTAGTGGCCGTGCATGCCCTGCATTCCCAGGAAGCGGGGGTGATCCGTGGGCACGCCGGAAATGCCCATCATGGAGCAGCCTATGGGAGCGTCCAGAATTTCCGCCATTTCCAGAAGCTCCGCCTGGGCGCCGCTGGTGATCAAGCCGCCGCCGAAGTACAGGAAGGGCCGCTTGGCTGCGTTGATAATCAAGGCAGCCTGCTGGATGCGGATATCCTTGGCGGAAAAGGCCTCGTCGGGAGAAACTACGTCCTGAGGCTCGTACTCCCAGAGGGCAGTCTGCACATCCTTGGGAACGTCAATAAGCACCGGGCCGGGACGGCCGGATTTCGCCAGCCGGAAGGCATCCCGGATGGTGTCCGCCAGATCCTCCACGGAGCCGACAAAGTAATTGTGCTTGGTGATGGGCAGGGTGATGCCGGTAATGTCGATTTCCTGGAAGCCGTCGGTGCCGATGATGGTGTTGGGCACGTTGCCGGTGATGGCTACCATTGGCACGGAATCCAGGTAAGCGGTGGCGATGCCAGTGACCAGATTGGTGGCGCCGGGACCGGAGGTGGCGATGACCACGCCCACCTTGCCCGTGGCCCGGGCGTAGCCGTCGGCGGCATGGGAGGCCCCCTGCTCATGGGCAGTCAGCACATGTGTCAGCTCTGACTGATACTTATAAAGGGAGTCGTAGATATTGATGACCTGACCGCCGGGATAGCCGAAGACCACGTCTGTGCCCTGCTCAATCAGCGTACGCACGATGATGTCGGAACCGGAAAGCAGCATACCATCATCCTTTCTAAAATCGGTGTTACCGAAGATTTGCGATAATGAGTCTCCCCATTTCGGTGCAGCCCACTTTTTTGCGGCCGTCGGCGCCCATAATATCTCCCGTGCGGAAGCCCTCGTCCAGCACGGCGGATACAGCCCTTTCGATGGCGTCCGCCTCCTTCTCCATATCAAAGGAGAAGCGAAGCATCATGGCGGCGGCCAGAATGGTGCCGATGGGGTTGGCGATGTCCAAACCCGCAATGTCCGGAGCGGAGCCGTGGATTGGCTCATACAGTCCACGGCGGGAATCTCCCAGGGAGGAGGAGGGGATCATGCCGATGGAGCCGGTGATCATGGAGGCTTCGTCGGAGAGGATATCCCCGAACATGTTCTCCGTAACGATGACATCAAACTGGCTGGGATCCTTCACAATCTGCATGGCGCAGTTATCCACCAGCATATCCGTCACCGTGATGTCGGGGTATTCCTCTGCCAGTTCATGAATGACTTTTTTCCACAGCCGGGAGGAATCCAGAACGTTGCTCTTTTCCACGCTGCAAAGCTTCTTCCGGCGTTTCCGGGCGGTCTCAAAGCCGATCCGTCCGATGCGCCGAATCTCTGTCTCGGAGTAGCGCAGCTGGTCACAGGCTGCCGTTTCCCCGTTTTCCTCCAGGGTTTCGTGTTTGCCGAAGTAAATCCCTCCGGTCAGCTCCCGGACGATGATAAAATCAATGCCCTTTTCCACAATGGAGGGCTTTAAGGGAGAGGCGTCCGCCAGCTGAGGCCAGATTTTGGCGGGACGATTGTTGCTGTAGACTCCCATGCCGGAGCGGAGGCGAAGCAGCCCCTTTTCCGGGCGCATGTGCCCCGGAACGTCGTTCCATTTGGGGCCGCCCACGGCCCCCAGCAGAACGCTGTCGGAATCCAGACATTTCTGGAGCATCTCCGGAGGCAGGGGTTCTCCCCATTTGTCAATGGCGCAGCCGCCCATGTCCACATCCATATAGGTGAAGCGATGGCCGTAAAGCTGACCGATCCGATCCAGAACCAGCAGGGCCTGGCCTACGATCTCCGGGCCGATGCCGTCCCCCCGAATCACCGCGATTTTTCTGTCCATTGTATCATACCTCTTTCAAAGATGCAAGCAGTCCGCCTTTTTTGATTATATTTTGGATAAAGGGAGGGAAGGGGGCTGCCTGATAGGTTTTGCCGGTGGTGAGGTCGGAAATCAAGCCGGTGTCAAAGTCCACGGACACCTGATCTCCCGCCTGAATCTCTTCGGCGGCCTGCTGGCATTCCAGAATGGGCATGCCGATGTTGATGGCGTTGCGGTAGAAGATCCGGGCGAAGCTTTTGGCAATGACGCAGCCGGTGCCGCAGGTCTTGATGGCCAGGGGGGCGTGCTCCCGGGAGGAGCCGCAGCCAAAATTCCATCCGGCTACGATGATGTCCCCGGGCTGAACCTTCCGGGGAAAGTCCGGGTCAATGTCCTCCATACAGTGGGCGGCCAGGGAGTGGGCGTCAGGGGTATTTAAGTACCGGGCGGGGATAATCACGTCGGTGTCCACATTGTCGGGATACCGAAAGACAGTTCCTTCTGCTTTCATATGGAAACCTCCTTGGCAGGGGTGATGAAGCCTGTGAGCGCGCTGGAAGCGGCGGTCGCGGGAGAAGCCAGGTAGACCTCGCTGGTCACATGGCCCATTCGGCCCACAAAGTTCCGGTTCGTAGTGGAGACGCATCTTTCTCCCTCGGCCAGAACCCCCATATAGCCGCCCAGGCAGGGACCGCAGGTGGGAGTGGAGACAATGGCACCCGCGTCAATGAAGGCGGTGACATAGCCGCGCTCCACGCACTCCCGGTAAATGCTCATGGTGGCGGGAATGATGATGCAGCGCACACCGGGAGCGACCTGCTTGCCATTGAGAATGCGGAAGGCGGTCTCCATATCTTCCATCCGCCCGTTGGTGCAGGAGCCGATGACCACCTGGTCGATTTTGATATCGCCCAGCTCAGAAGCGGGATGGGTATTTTCCGGCAGATGGGGACAGGCCACGGTGGGGACAATGGAGCTGAGGTCAATTTCGATGGTCTTTTCGTATTCCGCGTCCTCGTCGGCAGCATAGACCACAGGCGCCCGCTCACACCGGCCTGCCATGTAGGCATTCGTTACCTCGTCCACAGGGAAGATGCCGTTTTTGGCCCCGGCCTCAATGGCCATGTTGCAGATGCACAGCCGGTCGTCCATGGAGAGGGCTTTCACCCCTTCCCCGCAGAACTCCATGCTTTTGTACAGCGCCCCGTCTACCCCGATCATGCCAATGATGGTGAGGATCACATCCTTGCCGCTGCAATTGGCCGGCAGCTTCCCTTTCAGCACAAAGCGGATGGCAGAGGGAACCTTGAACCAGGCGGTGCCGGTGGCCATACCCGCGGCCATGTCGGTGCTGCCTACCCCTGTGGAGAAAGCGCCCAGAGCGCCGTAGGTGCAGGTGTGACTGTCCGCGCCGATGATACAGTCTCCGGCGGTGACGATGCCCTGCTCCGGAAGAAGGGCGTGCTCAATGCCCATTTTGCCCACGTCGTAGAAGTGGCTGACGCAGTGGTCGCAGGCGAATTCCCGGCACTGCTTGGCCTGCTGGGCGGCTTTGATGTCCTTGTTGGGCACAAAGTGGTCCAGGACAATGGCGATTTTATCCTTGTCAAAGACCTGCTGAAAGCCTGCCTTCTGAAATTCATTGATGGCAACGGGAGTGGTGATGTCGTTGCCAAGGACAATGTCCAGCTTTGCCTGGATCAGCTGTCCGGGGGTCACAGCGGGCAGTCCCGCGTGTGCCGCCAGAATTTTTTGGGTCATGGTCATTCCCATGAGGAGTCCTCCCTTGTCATATTGTTGTAGGCGCTGATCAGGGCCTGGGCGCTGGCCTTGATAATGTCGCTGTGGGTGCCCGCCCCCCAATACATGGCGCCGTTTACGCTTTCGATGCCGATATAGGCGGCGGCGGTAGAGCCGGAGCTGCGCTCCTGGACACTGTGCTCGGAGTAGACGGTGAGCTGATACTGCCGCCCGGTGTATTCCTTCAGGGCGTTGCTCACCGCGTCCAGGGAGCCGTTGCCCCGGCTGTGGAGGGTGGTCTCCCGGCCGTGGCGGAGGAAGGTGACCTCCGCCTCCACCTCACCCTGGCGCTGCGTCAGGTGGAGCCCGGACAGAGCCAGGGGAGTGTGGATGTTCAGGTAGCTGTCCATGAAGATGGCCAGCACGTCCTCACTCTTCAGCTCCCGGTGATCGTGGTCGGAGACAGCCTTGCACTGGTAGCTTAAATGCTCCCGCATCTTGGGAGGCAGCACATAGCCGTAGTTCTGCTCCAGCAGATACCCGATGCCGCCCTTGCCGCTCTGGGAGTTGACCCGGATGACATCGGCGTCGTAGGTGCGGTTTAGATCCCTGGGATCCACAGGCAGGTAGGGCACCGTCCACGCATAGAGCTTATTTTCCTTCCGCCAGGTCATGCCCTTGGCAATGGCATCCTGGTGGCTGCCGGAGAAGGCGGCGAAGACCAGAGCGCCGGCGTAGGGGCTGCGCTCATAGACGTGCATCCGGGTGCACTGCTCGTAAGTTTTGCAGATGGCGGGCATGTCAGAAAAGTCAAGGCCGGGATCGATTCCGTGGGTGTACATATTCATAGCCAGGGTGACCAGATCTACGTTGCCGGTACGCTCGCCGTTGCCGAACAGGGTGCCCTCCACCCGGTCAGCCCCTGCCAGCAGGGCCAGCTCCGTGTCAGCCACGCCCGTACCCCGGTCGTTGTGGGGATGGAGGGACAGGGTTACGTGCTCCCGGTATTTGAGGTTTTCGCTCATGTACTCGATCTGACTGGCGTAAATGTGGGGCATGCTCATTTCCACGGTGACGGGGAGGTTGATGATGACGTTGTTGTCCTCGGAAGGCTCCAGCACATCCAGTACGGCGTTGCACACTTCCAGGGCGTATTCCGGCTCGGTGCCGGTGAAGCTCTCCGGAGAGTACTCAAACCGGAAGTTTCCCTCATATTCCCTTGCCAGCTTTTTCACCAGCTTGGCCCCGTCCACGGCGATCTGCTTGATCTCCTCCTTGCTCTTGCGGAAGACCTGCTCCCGCTGGGCTACGGACACGGAGTTGTAAAAATGGATAATGGCGCTGGGCGCTCCCTTGCAGGCCTCAAAGGTCTTGCGGATGATGTGCTCCCGGCACTGGGTCAATACCTGCACCGTCACATCCTTGGGGATCATGTGGTTTTCAATCAGGGTGCGCAGGAATTCATATTCCGTCTCCGAGGCGGCGGGGAAGCCCACCTCGATCTCCCGGAAGCCGATGCGCAGGAGCAGGTGGTAAAACTCCAGCTTTTCTTCCAGGCTCATGGGAATGACCAGGCTTTGGTTGCCGTCCCGCAGGTCCACGCTGCACCATTGAGGGGCCCTTTCAATGTGGTCTTTTTCCGCCCATTTCAGGTGCCGGCCAGGGGCGGGATAGTAGCCGGGACTGTACTTTCTGGGATCCATGGGAAGAAACTCCTTTCAGATAATTTTAAAGCCCTCTGCCTTCAGGGCGCGGATGATCTGCTGGACGTGGTCGTAATTCTTGGTCTCCATGGTCATGCGCAGGTAGCAGCCGTTGATGGACTCGGTGTCCCCGTTGCGCTCATGGTGGACGCTGGTGACGTTGCCTCCGCAGTCGGCAATGATCCGGGACACATCCTTCAGCTGGCCGGGCTTGTCCACCAGCTCAATGAGCAGGCTGGAGGTGCGGCCGGACTTCATCAGGCCCCGGTCAATGACCCGGGACAGGCTGGTTACGTCGATATTGCCGCCGGAGATCAGACAGACCACCTTCTTCCCCTCAATGGGGAACTTATGGAACATGGCGGCGGCCACGGATACCGCTCCCGCGCCCTCGGCGATCATCTTCTGCTTTTCAATCAGGGCCAGAATGGCGGCGGCGATTTCGTCCTCGGTGACCAGGGCAATATCGTCCACATACTGCCTGACCATTTCATAGGTCACAGCCCCCGGCTCCTTCACGGCAATGCCATCGGCGATGGTGGCGACCCCTGCCAGAGCGGCGCGTTTGCCCTCCCGAATGGCGTTATACATGCTGGGCGCTCCGGCGGCCTGAACACCGTAGACCTTCACCTGGGGAGAGATGGACTTGATGGCGCAGGCCACGCCGGAGATCAGTCCGCCGCCGCCGATGGGGACGATGACCGCGTCCACGTCGCTCATTTCGTTCATGATTTCCAGGCCGATGGTGCCCTGGCCGGCAATGACGTATTCGTCGTCAAAGGGGTGGACGAAGGTATAGCCCTTTTCCTCTTTCAGCTCCAGGGCCTTCCGGTAGGCGTCGTCATAGACCCCGGGCACCAGGCAGACCTGGGCGCCGTAGGCCTTGGTGGCCTCCACCTTGGAAATGGGGGCGGAGTCCGGCAGACAGATCAGGGAGGAGATGCCGCACTTGGAGGCGGCCAGGGCCACGCCCTGGGCGTGGTTTCCGGCGGAGCAGGCGATGACGCCCCGGGCCTTTTCCTCCTCGGACAGCATGGCAATCTTATAGCCGGAGCCGCGAAGCTTAAACGAGCCGGTGTTCTGCAGGTTTTCCGGCTTGAGATAGAGGTCGCATTCCGGGGCGATGCCGTAGGCCTTAGCCAGGGGCGTGGGGCGGATGATGTCCTTCAGCACTGAGGACGCGCGAAAGATCTTGTCGATGGTCACCATGTTGTTTTTCTTCCTTTCGGGTGGGTGAAAATAGTAAAAAAATAAGCCCTGCCTCTTTGGAAAGAGACAGGGCTTTTGTGTACAAAAACCTTGCGGTACCACTCTTTTTGCCGCCTGAGGGCGACCACTTTCACAGCGGTCAGACAACCGCCTCCCGGGATATCGGTTGGGTTCCGTCCGTCCTACTGGGAATCATCCGTTGGGAGCGGCCGCTCAGAGGCCAGTATACAGCACGTCCGTCGCCGCCTCGCACCAACCGGCGGTTCTCTGCATCAGGAAGGGATGCTGCTTTTTCCTCGTCTTTGCGTTGACTTTATTGGGGCTGATTATATCACGGGATTTTCTTGCTGTCAAGTGGAAAAACACAAAAGTCTTTCCCGGGACAACAGTTACGCAATAACGGTGATCCAGCCCTCGGGAGCGGGAATCCGGCCCATCTGGATGCCAGTGAGGGTGTCATAGAGCTTCTGGATCTTGTCGCCCATACCGGCGTACCGGACTTCCTTGCCGTGGTCGTCGATGATGCCCACGGGAGAAATCACGGCGGCGGTGCCGCACAGGCCGCACTCGGTGAAGTCGCCGATCTCGCTAAGAGCTACGGGGCGCTCTTCCACTTCCATCCCCAGGTATTCCTTGGCCACATACATTAGGCTCCGGCGGGTGATGGAGGGCAGAATGGTGTCGGACTTGGGCGTCACCAGGGTGTTGCCCTTAATGAAGACGATGTTGGCGCCGCCGGTTTCCTCAATGAAGGTACGGGAAGCGGAGTCCACGTACACGTTTTCGTCATAGCCCTGGTCATGGGCGTCCATGATGTTATAAAGGCTCATGGCGTAGTTGAGGCCTGCCTTCACATAGCCGGTGCCTCTGGGAGCGGCCCGATCCAGGTCGGAAATGCGCACCCTCAGGGGCTTCACGCCCCCCTTAAAGTAGGGACCTACGGGAGTGGTGAAGATCCGGAACTGGTACTGCGTGGCGGGCTTGACGCCGATGATGGCATCGCTGCCGAACATGAAGGGCCGGATATACAGAGAAGCGCCGGAGCCGAAGGGGGGCACCCAGGCGGCATTGGCCTGAACGGTATCCACCACGGCCTGAAGGAACCGGTCCTCCGGGAAAACAGGCATCCGCAGACGGCGGCAGGAAGAGGCCATCCGGGCGGCGTTCAGGTCAGGACGGAAGCAGACGATCTGCCCCTTTTCTGTGGTATAGGCCTTCATGCCCTCGAAGCAGGTCTGGGCGTATTGCAGCACACAGGCGCACTCGCTCATGGTGATGCTGGCGTCATCGGTCAGGCAGCCCTCGTCCCAGGCGCCGTCCTTGTACAGGGATACGAAGCGCTTGTCGGTCTGGACGTAGCTGAAGCCCAGCTTGCCCCAGTCGATATTCTTTTTTTCCATAGATAACACCCCTTCAGGCTTGAATTTGTCTTATTCTAGCATTCCCGGCATCTCCGGTCAACAGGGAAATGAAAAAATTGCGCGTGCTCGCTGTGATCGCCCGGAAAAAGGTCAGTCTGTCCTTGACAGCTTCCGAAACACATGAAGCAGAGCGGCAAGCTCACACAGGAAGGTAACGGCCCAGGAGATGGCATAAGAAAGGTACAGACAGGAAGGAGTATGGAAGGCGGGAACCTGGAAGATGGTATAGATCCAGCCGATCCGCAGGCCGCAGACTCCCAGCACGCAGATGAGCATGGGGATAAAGGAGGAGCCAAGTCCCCGCAGTGCCCCGGTGGTCACATCCATGAGGCCGCACAGAAAATAAGGCAGACAGATATAGCCCAGACGAACCATGCCATAGGCCATGGCTTCCGGGGAATCGGTGATGTAAATGGACAGAAGGGCAGGACCGGCGGCGTACATGGCAGATCCCAGGATCAGCCCAAGCAGCGTTACGCAGCTCAGACAGATCCGGAGGGTTTTGCGGATACGGTCCCACTGTCTGGCTCCGGCGTTCTGGCCGATGAAGTTGACGGCGGTCTGCTGGAAGGCGTTAATGGAAACATAGACGAAGCCCTCCAGATTGGCGGCCGCGGCGTTGCCGGACATGAACACATCTCCGAAGGAGTTGACGGAGGACTGGATCAGCACGTTGGAAATGGAGAACAGGGAGCCCTGGATTCCCGCGGGCATTCCAATGAGGATCATTTTCTTCAGAGGCGCGGTGTAGATTCGCATTTTGGAAAGGGTGAGCTTGCAGGCGTCCTTCCGGCGCATCAGCTCCCGCACCACCAGAACGGCGGAGATGGCCTGGGAGATCACCGTGGCCAGCGCCACGCCCGCCACGTTCATGTTGAAGAAGCGAACGAATACCACGTTCAGGATTACGTTCACCACACCGGCAATGGAGAGAAAAATCAGGGGACTTTTGGTGTCGCCCGCTGCCCGCAGAATGGCGGCGCAGAAATTGTAGATCATGGTGAAGGTGATGCCGCCGAAGTAAATTTTCATGTATACAGCGGACAGGGGCAGCACCGTATCGGGAGTGCCCATCATCCGGAGGAAGGCCTCAGAGCAGGCAATGCCGAAGACCGTCAGCATGACGCCGCTGATGACGGACACCGGGAGGGTGGTATGCACGGTGCGGAAGACCATTTCCTCTTCCCGGCTGCCCAGGCTGTGAGCCACGGTGACGCCGGCGCCTACGGACAGGCCAATGAAGAAGTTCACCATCAGATTGGTGATAGCGCCTGTAGCGCCCACGGCGGCCAGAGACAGACTGCCGCAGAACTGACCAACCACCACCAGATCGGCGGCGTTGAACAGCAGCTGCAAAAGGCTGGTCAGAATAATGGGAAGGGTGTAGCGGATGATCCCCGAAAACAGGGGCCCTTCCAGCATGTACTGATTGGAACGCATGATATTCTTTACCTCGCTATCGTGTATTGCTCACAGCCCATTATAGTCCAATTCCACAAAAGCGCAAGGTGGCGAATTATACGAAAAACAGGCGCTTGTCCAGTCCTCTTTTCAGAATCATCCGGTATGCCATGGCGCCAAACACCAAAAGAACGGCGGCCTCCCCGATGGCTACATACAAGGCGTTGAGCAGGAAGCCGCCTCCGATGTATGCCGTCAGCTCCCAGCCCACCAGCAGGGCGTTCCACAGCGCGGGCATCATGAGGCCCGGAAGAGGGAGCCCCTTTACCTTCACATTCCGGGTCAGCCACATGCACCCGCAGGCAAGAGCGGTGGCGGCGGAGCCAATGACAAAATCCAGAGGCAGGGCGGCGGCATAGGTCAGATTGAATACCAGACAGCCAATGGCGAGGCCGGGAATGGCGGCCGGAGTGAAAAAGGCCAGCACGCACAGCGTTTCCGACAGGCGCATCTGGATGGCCCAGGTAGCGCTGCCAGGGAGCAGAAGATTTTGGGCATGGGTCAGGGCGGCGTAGAGAGCGGCAATGATGGCGCCGTGCACCAGATAACGGGTATGCTTGTTCATGAGAAGTCCTCCAAAGAAAAGAAAATGGGCACAGCCGTGCCCATAAAAACAAAATGGGCGCGGAGCGCCCATCAGAAGTCCCTAGTTTTGTTTACCGACAGGATGGTCACGAACTGTCTTCGCTATGATGTACATACATTTACATCATAGCTTTAACGTAATATTTAGTTTTATTTCTGTGTAATTTCTATCCGCCCCTGTTTGATGGACAGGGGCAGATTTTACTTTTGCTATATTATTTTGTCGGTTCTTCGGAATTCTCGTTCTTTTTCATAAGGAATATGGAAACCAAATTTAGGATTCCTAAAATCAAGCACCAAGCAGACCAGACGTTTAAATCCTTATAAGTTCCAGCGTTTGCAAATCCGATCAATGCTGCTAGAATAAATAGAATCATTGCAGCAATCGAGCCACCCTTTTTCGTTGATTTTCTGGACGAAACCTCAACGATACCACCGGCCAGCATCAGAACGGAAAGCATGAATCCGGCGGAACCGCTAACCTCTCCGTTTTGTGCGAGAGTATTGGAAACTCCGGCGGCGCAGGACTGGAAAAGAACCAATAGCGTAAATACCATGCACAAAATACCTGTAACGAGTTTTGCTGTTTTCATTTTAAAATACCCCTTTGCAATTTTGATTCGGAGAAGGCGATCGCCTAGCACCTATGTAATTAGCATTGTACCATCTGATGGAATATTTTTCAACACAAATTTCACAAATTGTACATATTCTTTTCTTATTTTATATCGCTGAATGAAAATACAAGCCCATTATCATTATAGACTTTTTTAATTAATGTCTGCTGAATAAGTCGCCAAAAGCGACTTATTCGCACACCGAAGGTGTGCAATTACAAAAAACGGCTCTTTTAACCGTTTTTGTAATTCAGTACGCATTATATTATATCTGAGGGACCAGGGAAAACGGGGAAATGCTTTGCTAAAAATGTATCATTTCAGGGGAAAATATCCCCAAAAGCGTCGAAGCTTAAATTTGAGCAAAATCTGGGCACGAACAGTCGTTCGTGCCCATCAGGCAATTCAAATCAGTCAGCCTTCCGGCGGGAAATCCAGCGGAGGATCAGCCCCAGCGCAAGACCAATCAGGGCAGGCACCACCCAGCCCAGCCCCAGCTTGAACCAGGGGAGGAGACTTTCCGCAAAGGCAACAGCGCCCTCCAGATGAAGCTTTTCCACAGCGGAGGCAGACAGGGACTTGGACAGAGAATTGATAAAGTCAAAAATGGCGGCAAAGCCGGTCAGCACCGTAACCGACACATATACCCGCTGGTCGTGATCGAAGAGCTTCCCAAACAGCGCCAGCAGAATCAGGGTGATGGCCAGGGGATACAGGAGCATCAGCAGCGGCAGGCTGTATCCGATGATGGCAGAAAGCCCCACGTTGGACACGCAGAAGGAGAAGGCCGTGAACAAAATCGCCCAAGCCCGATAGGACAGCGCCTTGGGGAACATCCGCTCAAAGGCCTCGGAGCAGCTGGTGACCAGACCGATGGAGGTTTTCAGACAGGCAAAGGTGATGGTGAGCGCCAACACGATGCTGCCCACGCTGCCCAGGTAGTGGCCGGAGATCTGGGCCAGGGCGACGCCGCCGTTTTCGGAGGTCGCGAACAGTCCCCGGGACTGGGCGCCCATGAGGATGGACAGCACATAGATCAGAGCCATGAGCAGTCCTGTGAGAATGCCGGAGCGGAGCACGTCACCGGCCACGGCGTCATCGTCGGTGACGCCCATCCGGCGGATGATGTCGATGACCACAATGCCGAAGGCAAGGCCCGCAATGGCGTCCATGGTGCCGTAGCCCTCAATCAGGGAGGAGAAGAGAGTACCGCTTTCATAGCCGGCCTCCGGCTCCACCTGGGAGACGGCAGCGCCGGGATGTACCAGAGCGGAGATCAGCAGAATCGAGAAGAACACCAGGAAAATGGGGTTAATCAGCTTGCCGATCCAAACCGTGATGCTACCTGGCCGCAGGGAGAAAAACAGAACCAGGGCAAAGAACACCAGGGAAAACAGGAACAGGGCCAGGCCTAAAGAGGTGCCCTCTCCCAGCATGGGAGCCACGCCTGTGGTGAAGGAGGTGGTGGCGCATCTGGGAATGGCGAACAGGGGGCCGATGGTCAGATACAAAACGGTAGTGAAGGCATAGCTGTAGCCTCTGCCCACCTTGGCGGAGAGGGACTGCAGGCCGTCGCAGTGGGTGATGCCGATGGCAGCCACGCCCAGAATGGGAATGCCCACGGCGGTGATGATGAAGCCGATCATGGCGGGCAGAACATTGCGCCCCGCCAGCTGGCCCAAGTGTACCGGGAAAATCAGATTGCCCGCGCCGAAGAACATGCCGAACAGGGTTCCGGCAACCAGGACCCGCTGTTTCCAGGATAGTGTTTTCTGATTCATGAAATCCGCTCCTCTCTATGGAATGATTGTATCATTTTTGAGGGGAATGTCAAGGAAAAGCGGAAAAATACTGGAAAAGGCAAAAAGGGTTTGCCTCTCAAAAAAGCGCGCTGGGCTGCTTTTGAAGACCCTGCGTGACGGTCGGGACAACCAGACGCGTTCCCAGCCGGCCTGCTGGTGGTGCTGGCGGTCTCCGTCACGGCTCTGGCAGGAACGGCGGGTACACCCTTTGGCAGAGGAAGCGGAAGAAGTAACGGTTTCCAGCAAAACGCAGCCCCGGGACGGAGGATTTCCGTTCCGGGGCTGTCTTTTTTGGACGTCTTATACTTGCTTATCAGGGAGCGCTTGGCGATTGAATCAGAGCTTTCCTAAATAAATTGCCTTGCAGGCCAGCATGGTCTCGTAGCAGTCCAGCTTGGAGACCAGCTCCAGGGGCGCGTGCATGCTCAGCACGGGGACACCCGCGTCCACGGTGACGATGTTCCGGTTGGCCATAAACGCGGCCACGGTGCCGCCGCCGCCCTGATCCACCTTGCCCAGGGTCGCCATCTGCCAGATCACACCGGCATTGTCCAGAGTGCTGCGGACATGGCCCATGGCCTCGGCGGAGGCGTCAGAGCAGCCGCTCTTGCCCCGGGAACCGGTGTACTTGCAGATGGATATGCCGTAGTTGACCATGGAGTTGTTCCGCTTGTCGCAGGTCTCCGGGAAGTTGGGGTCAAAGGCGTTGGACACGTCGGCGCTGAGGCAGAAGGA
>DEUP01000043.1:0-33819 GCA_002362625.1 Clostridiales bacterium UBA3259 | reverse complement strand
TCGGCGCTGAGGCAGAAGGACTTCGCGAAGCAGTTCTCCAAAGCCACACCCTGAGCGGCGCAAAGATTGCCCATGAAATGCTCAAAGTAGTGGCTCTGCATACCGGAGATGCCCATGGAGCCCACCTCTTCCCGATCCGCCAGGATGCACACGGCGGTCCTCTCAGGCTGGTCGATGGTGAACAGGGCTTCCAGCTCCGCGTAGGCGCAGACCCGGTCGTCGTGGCCGTAGGAGCTGATCAGGCTCCGGTCCAGACCCACCTCCCGGCACCGTCCGGCGGGGACCATGGTCAGCTCGGCGGACTGGAAGTCGTACTCGATCAGGCCGTACTTTTCGTTCAGCAGCTGCATGATGTGCAGCTTGACCAGGTCGCTGCCCTCGCCCTCCAGAGGCTCGGTTCCCAGTACCACGTTCAGCTGCTCACCCTCGATGCCCTTGGCCAGGGGCTTCTGCATCTGGTCGGCAGCCAGGTGGGGCAGCAGGTCCGTGACCATCAGCACGGGATCTCCCTCGTCCTCGCCGATGGTGACATTGACCACGGTGCCGTCCTTGCGGTATACCACGCCGTGGATGGCCAGGGGGATGGTGGGCCACTGGTACTTCTTAATGCCGCCGTAGTAGTGGGTCTTGAAGTAGGCAATCTCCGTCTCCTCATAGAGAGGGTTGGGCTTTATGTCCAGCCGGGGAGAATCCACATGGGCGGCGCAGATGTTGGCGCCTTTGCTTAAGGGTTCGGTGCCGATGACGGCCAGAGCAATGGACTTTCCACGGTTGTTGTAGTAGATCTTGTCACCGGGCCTGCAGTCCATGCCAGGGGCGAAGGGCTTGAAGCCCAGACTTTCCGCCTTTGCCACGGCCCAGGCGGTGGCCTCCCGCTCGGTCTTGCAGGCGTCCATAAAGGCCATGTAGCGCTGACAGTATTCGTTCATGGCGGTGCGGTCCTCGGCGTTGATACGGGTGTAGCCGTTCTTGGGAGCCATGAGCAGGGACTCCCGGAGTTCTTCGGTGGTCATATGGGTTCTATCTCCTTTGTGAATTTTATGATACCATTATACCTTGCTGCCGCAAAAAAGCAAGGCATTTGTCACGAAAGGCCGCTTCCGTTCCGTAATTTTCCAGCACATAGTCACAGCGCTGACGAAACCAGCCTTCGGGATGCTGGGCGGCAATGCGACTGCGGGCGTAGGCCTCGGAAATGCCGTCCCGGGCCATGAGCCGCTTCACCCGGTCCTCTGGCCGGGCGGTGACGGCCACGGTCAGGTCGCAGAGCGGAGCCAAGCCGCCCTCAAACAGGGCGATGGCGTCAATGGCGGCCAGGGCCGGTTTCTCCTCCAGGCGAAGAAGAACCGCCTGTTTTACAACGGCATGGGTGATCCGGTTTAGCTCCAGCAGGGCCTCCTTGTCGGAAAAGACCAGGGCGCCCAGCTTCTTTCGGTTCAGACTGCCATTTTCCACGGTGTCAGGGAACCGGGCAGAAATGGCAGAAAGAAGGGCTTTGTCCGTCTGTAAAAGCGTGTGGTAAATTTCATCGCAGTCCAGCACCATGCCGCCCTGTTCCCGGATCAGCTTCAGCAGGGTGGTCTTTCCGCAGCCGCTTCCACCGGTGATGCCCAGAATCATATCGCCTCCTCCGCGTTCACGATGTGGAAGGCGGCGGCCTTTTTCAGCCGGTTCTGGACGGCGTAGGCAACGCCTCCGCCCTCGGGACACCGGGCATAGACCTGATGAATGGCAGGGTTGTCCAGCTCCCGCAGGGCGGCAAACAGCCCGGCGGACAGGGTATTGACATCCGCCTCGTCGCCATAGGCCAGGGGATTGCAGTCTTCGTACAGAGGAAGCTCCTCCCGGAAGCACAGCACCCGGTCGCCGGGGATGAAGTGGCGATGGATATAGGCGGCGGCTTTTTCCCGGCTGCCGGAGACGATGACCACCGGCTCGGCGGGGGCGTAGTGGCGGTACTTCATACCAGGGGCTTTCACCACGGCGTCCTTGTCAATCTGAGCGGTGACGGCCTTGTCCACCACCAGGTCGCCCAGCACGGAAATCAGCTGCTCCGGAGTGACGCCGCCGGGGCGAAGAAGCCGGGGACGATCCTCCGTCAGGTCCACAATGGTGGATTCCACGCCCACCCGACAGGGGCCGCCGTCCACGATGGCGGCAATATGCCCGTCATGGTCGTGGAGGACATGCTGGGCGGTGGTGGTGGAGGGCTTGCCGGAGATATTGGCGGAGGGGGCGGCGATAGGGACACCGGCCAGGCGGATGATCTCCCGGGTAACGAGGCTGTCCGGACACCGGACGGCCACGGTGGAAAGCCCGGCGGTGGTGCGCCTAGGCACGCAGTCCCGGGCGGGCAGCACCATGGTCAGCGGCCCGGGCCAGAAGGCCTCCGCCAGATCATAGGCGGCCTTGGGAATATCATGGCAGAAAAGAGCCATCTGGGAGGCGTCGCAGATATGGAGAATCAGGGGGTTGTCCTGAGGGCGACCCTTGGCTTCAAATATTTTGGCAACGGCATCCTCGTTTAAGCCGTCGGCGCCCAGGCCGTAGACCGTTTCTGTGGGAATGGCCACCAGCTCGCCCTGACGGATCAGCCGGGCAGCCAGGGCTGGGGTTTGGGGATTTTCCGAAGAATAAACGTGTGTCAGCAAAGGAAACACCTCGAAAAAGAAACTGGGCAACTGCGAAGCAGTTGCCCAGGGGTTTTGGAATTACACGGTGGGCTGGTTGGCTGCCTCGATGATCTTCACGAACTTCTCGGGAACCAGGGAAGCGCCGCCGATCAGGCCGCCGTCGATGTCGGGCTGAGCCAGCAGCTCGTAGGCGTTCTTCTCGTTCATGGAGCCGCCGTACAGGATGGAGATGGCACGGGCATTCTTGGAGGAATACAGCTTGCGTACCACGCTGCGGATCATTTCGCACACCTCTTCAGCCTGCTCGGGGGTGGCGGTCAGGCCGGTGCCGATGGCCCAGATGGGCTCGTAGGCGATGATGACCTTGCGGATCTTGTCCTCGGGGACGTTCTTCAGGCCCAGCTTGATCTGCATGGTGATATGCTCGGCGGTGATGCCGCTTTCCCGCTGCTCCAGGCTCTCGCCGCAGCACATAATGGGGATCAGACCGGCGTCCAGAGCGGCCAGAACCTTGGCGTTGATATCGGCGTCAGTCTCGCCCATAGCGCGGCGCTCGGAGTGGCCGATGATGACATACTTGCAGCCAGCGTCGGTGAGCATATTGGTGGCGATTTCGCCGGTGTAAGCGCCGGAGGCGTTGGCGTTGCAGTTCTCGGCGCCGATGCCTACCCGGGTCTCCCGCATGGCGCGGACAGCGGCGGGAATGCAAACGGCGGGTACGCACAGGGCAACATCACACCAACGGCCCTTGGGCATGATGGCCTTCAGCTGAGCCATAAACTCCTTGGTCTCGGAGGGAGTTTTGTTCATTTTCCAGTTACCGGCGATAACGGTCTTACGGTACTTTCTGTTCATGTTTTTTTCTCCTTTATCTCAACACCAATACCTTGGGGTATGATGCGGTTTTACAAAGTGAAACGGCAACGCCGCGTTTCTGCCTGAAGCAGAGAAAAATAGTTTGATGTCTTGACACCGGAGTGTCCGCAGTGCGGACACTCCGGATAAAACGCAAAGTGGAAATTACTTGTCCTGCAGACAAGCAATGCCGGGCAGTTCCTTACCTTCCAGGAACTCCAGGGAAGCGCCGCCGCCGGTGGAAATGTGGGTGATCTTGTCAGCAAAGCCCAGCTGCTCGCAGGCAGCCGCGGAGTCGCCGCCGCCGACGATGGTCACAGCGTCGGAGTCGGCCAGAGCCTGAGCCATGGCGATGGTGCCCTTTGCCAGAGTGGGGTTCTCAAATACGCCCATGGGGCCGTTCCAGACAACGGTCTTGGCGCTGCGGACAGCGTCGGCAAACAACTCAGCGGTCTTGGGCCCGATGTCCAGACCCTCCATATCGTCGGGAATGGCATCGATGGCAACGGTGGAAACCTCCACAGGGCCGTCAATGGGGGAGGGGAAGGAGGGAGCGATGACAACGTCGATGGGCAGCAGGAGCTTGACGCCCTTCTGTTCGGCCTTTGCCATCATGTCCTTGCAGTAGTCGATCTTGCTCTCGTCCAGCAGAGACTTACCCACGGAGTAGCCCTTGGCAGCCGCGAAGGTGTAGGCCATGCCGCCGCCGATGATCAGGGTGTCCACCTTTTCCAGCAGGTTATTGATGACGTTGAGCTTATCGGCAACCTTTGCGCCGCCCAGAATGGCAACGAAGGGACGCTCGGGGTTGGCCAGAGCCTTGCCCATGATGGAAACTTCCTTCTGCACCAGGTAGCCGCAGACGGCGGGCAGGTAATCGGCCACACCGGCGGTGGAAGAATGGGCACGGTGGGCAGAGCCGAAGGCGTCGTTAACGAAGATATCGGCCATGTCCGCCAGAGCCTTGCTCAGCGCGGGATCGTTCTTGGTCTCACCCTTCTCAAACCGGGTGTTCTCCAGCAGCATGACATCGCCGTCCTTCAGAGCGGCGGCCTTTAACTTGGCGTCCTCGCCGGCTACGTCGGCGGCCATGACGACTTCCTTGCCCAGCAGCTCGGAGATCCGCTTGGCGACAACAGACAGGCTGAACTCAGGCGCGGGACCATTCTTGGGCTTGCCCATATGGGAGCAGAGAATGACTCTGGCATTGTGGTCAACCAGATACTTGATGGTGGGCATGGCGGCAACGATCCGCTTGTCGGAAGTGATGACGCCGTTCTTGGTGGGAACGTTGAAGTCGCAGCGGCACAGAACCCGCTTGCCAGCTACTTCAATATCCTCAATGGACTTCTTATTGTAGTTCATAATCAATCCTCCATATTCTTTAGCGGGACTTTCCCCCGCATTTTGCCGTAATCCAATAAATTGGGAAAGTTGAGCTGCCGCAGAGCTTCATAGACGGTAATCGCCACGGCGTTGCTCAAATTCAGGCTTCTGGCATCCGCCGCCATGGGGATGCGGACGCATGCGTCATAGTGGGCATTGAGAAAATCCTCCGGCAGCCCCCTGGTCTCCTTTCCGAAGAACAGGTAGCAGCCGTCGTGGTATTCGGCCTGCGTATAACACCTGGGCGCCTTGGTGGACAGGCACCACATTTCCCGGACGTCGTTCCTGGAAAAGAAGTCCTCCAGGTTTTCGTAGTCCAGAACCTCCACCATGTGCCAGTAGTCAAGACCGGCCCGGCGGACGGCTTTTTCCGAGATGTCAAAGCCCAGAGGGCGGATCAGGTGGAGCCTTGCCCCGGTGGCGGCACAGGTTCTGGCGATGTTGCCGCAGTTTTGGGGAATCTCCGGTTCTACCAGAACAATATTCAGCAAAACCATCACCTCGCGGCACCAGAATACAGGCGGGTTGCCCGGAATCCGCTCAGCCCCTATTGTATGATAAATGAGCCGTAAAATCAATCTCAAAAATTCGTTTTTTCAAACTTTTTTATAGTATCCACATAAAAAAGAACAGAAACGTAAGAATTTTGTGGAAAATGTTGCGGTTTACATAACATTAAAACCGGGGAAGCGGATTGTTTTCAAATTGCTATGGAATCGCTGTACCGATCCCCTTTTCCTGCCGCCACTGGGGAGGCAGACCGTCGTCACCCCAGTATTCATCGATGGAGCGGATCCTTCCCGCTTCCACGCGTATAAAGGAAACCACGTGAAAGGAGAGCCTGCCGTCCATGCTGAAAACGTGGGCGGCGGTGATTACCTGGGTGTCCATGGTGATGATCCGCTCCACTGTCCCGTCCCAGTCTCCTGGGTACTCACAGTTTGCCCGGATAAACTCCTCCAGGGTGAAGTGCTCGTTTGTGTTGTGCCAGTTCACCCAGGCGTCAGGGTGAAAAAATGTGCGGATGGCCTCTGCGTCCTGCCGCAGGACGGCATTCCAATAGTGTTTTACATCCCAATCCATACAATTAGCCTCCGGAATCCGGTAAAAAATTGCAATGCCATAAAAAGCTGGCAATTCCGGAGGGGAACTGCCAGCTGTGGTTGTGACTTGGGTGAGATCAGCCGACGCTCATCATCAGGCTTCCGTCGTTATAGAACCAGGTGCCGCCGGAGGCGGTGAGAATCTGTCCGTTGGAAAGGGTGACGGACAGCTGGATGGAAAGCTGCTGGTCGTCCTCCATGGCCGGGGTCTGGAAGGAGGCGTCCGTCAGGGGGATGGAATAGCTGCCGTCGGCGGCAGGGGTGGGGAGAGCCAGCTCCATGCTGGCAATCTGATCCTCCCGGAACAGGGCCAGTACGGCCTGGACACAGGTGACGGCTTCGCCGTCGTTTTTCAGCTTGGGAGGCTGGATGGTGACCGTGCCGCCGGTGATGGTCAGCCGGCTGCCATCATAGTCGGAGGACTCCACCACCAGAGAGCAGGTGGATTCCAGGGAAGAGGCCAGGTTAATCAGGCTTTCGTCCACGGGAGAAGAGGCGACATTCACAGGAACCTCAGCGGTTTCTCCGGTGGAGCCGGTGAGCAGCACATAGTAGCAGTAGCCGTCCTCGCCGTTTAAGTCAGCGGAAGCGGTGTAGTGCTGGCCGTCCCACTCACAGGGAACGCTCTCTACGTCCTCGCCCTCCAGCCGAACCACAAAGGAAGCGGTCTGCCCCTTCACGTAGCCCGCGGGTGTGGCAACCAGATGGACGGTAGCGCCGTTGGGGCTAGACCAGGTGCTGGCGGACAGATCCCACTCGGCCAGATTTAAAATTTCAGTGGAGGACTGGGAAATCGGGGCATCGTCTACCTTTTTGTCGCTCTTGCCGAAGGCGCAGCCGGTGAACAGCAGAGACATAACGGCAAGCAAAGCGATCAGCGTGAAGCTTTTTTTGCGAAACATAATCGTTCCTCCTTTATAAATGGATATCCAGGATCCACAGGCCTGGGGTTTCAAAAGGTCCGGGAATTGCAGGTTCCTATTATATCACGATTGGTAACAATTTGCAATAACTTGTAAGAAAAAAGAGAAAGCTTAAGGTTTTCTTAAACAGCCCTGGCCCATTCCGTGACCAGCAGACCGGGAACCGCCCAAATAATCTGATACAGCAGCACGTTGGTAGGGGTCAGCAGCTCGGTGCTGCCCAGGAACGCCAGAACCAGCATAATCAGCATACCCAGAATGCCGCCGATGAGGTGGATGGTCACACCCAGCCGGGTGGCGGTGGCAAGGGCACGGGAGCCGGTGACGGCATAGGCGGAGCTGAGCAGCTCCTCCCGGGTGGCAATGGCCAGCACAGGGGCGTCGGAATCCGGCCGGACGCTGGCCAAGGCCCGGCGGGTATCTGGATCGGGGAAGGTAATGTGGCCGGTTTTGATGCCGAATTTGTTCTGAATGAATTCTTCCGTCACCATGAAATCACTGCAGGCCATGATGGGATAGAGCTTGCGGTAGCTGCTCAGGGTCACGAGACCGGCGGAGGTGGAACGCATTTTCGCGTAGGAGATGGCATAGACGGCGCAAAGCTCACCGTCAATGGCGGCATAGACCGCCTGGTTTACCATAGTGCCCTCGGGAATCTCCACGCCCATATCCCGGAGGAAGGCCATATCCCCCAGCAGCACCGGCTCTCCGCAGACCATGCCGCCGATGCCGCCTCCGCCGTAGTTGCGGAAGCCTTCCACGGCCTGGAGGCTGCCGTCCCGGCTGGCAAGCAGATGCTGGAACACAGGCACCAGACCGCCGCCCGCGTGGCAGATCAGGGAGGTGGTGTAGGAGACAACTTCATCCGGGTTCCGGCTGCCGTAGAACTTCACGCCGTTGAGCTTGGTGCTGCCCTGGGGAAAGAGATCGGCGTCAGTCAGAGGGAAGTAGGCTTTTTTGGTCAGGGCCTTTACGCCCTGCCAGCCGCACATTACCGCGCCCACCATATGCAGCCGCTGCTCCAAAATGGCGGCGGGACGGGAAATGGAGATGAAGAAGCTGGCGGGAACCGCCACCAGAAGGCTGGTGGAGAGAATCTGCACGCCCATGCTGGTGCCGTGCTGAAGCCCCGCGAACACCGCGATGCCAATGCAGGCCAGTAAGCTCAGGAAGGCGTAGGCATTCTGCGTCTTTTCCGGGCCGGAGACGGTGCTGTAGGTGTCCATAAAGTCCTCCACCTGAGCGTCCATGCGCAGCAGGCCGGCGTTCCCGTTGCAGTAATTCTCCTTGCGCACAATGCCATTGAGCCGGACGGCCTTGCGCATGGTATCCATCCGGGCCATTTCCGTGGTGTGCCGCTCATATCTGGCCCAAAGCGCCATGGTCATGGAAAGACAGAAGGCGGCGCAGCAGGGCACCCGCAGCTCCTGAAGGCAGTACCAGGAATCCGCCAGGCAGACAAAGAAGGATGTGGTGAGCAGCGTGTTGACGGTGAATTTCCCTTTGAACAGGTCGATAAAGGCGTCCAGCATCAGCTGGCAGCCCATAAGGGCGGAAATGAGCATGGCCAGCACCTGGCTGAAAATCACCAGCCGCAGCCGGTTTTCCGGCACGGCGCCCAGAACGAACAGGGTGGTCACACCGGCGCACAGCAGCACCACCAGGACATTCACAAAGATGGCCGCCTGAAGCTTGCCGATGCCGGCCTCGGAGAGGGCGTAATACCGTTTCTCAGGGCCGTTTACCAGCTTCTTCTTCAGCTCCCGGAGACGGGAATGGGGGCTGGAAAAGGGGATGGGGCCGGGAGGCGGCTGGATATCTTTCTCTGGGGTCGAGGGGATGCGAAGGGTGTCGGCGTTTTCGTCGGTTTCCGGGCTGTCCTCCAGGATGCCGCTGAGCAATTCATCGGTGTCCAGATTTTTTGTGTCCTCCGCGTCCTCCGGAAGCTCCGGCAGGTCGTCGGCCCCGGACGGCTGGGAGGGGCTTTCCTCCGGTTCCTCCAGCACACCCTCCGGCAGATCGCTGAGAATGTCGCCGGAATCGGCCGGTTCCTCAGAAGGGGAGAGGGAGGCTTCCTCCGGGGAAGCGGTGTCCCCGGGAGCGTCCTGGAAAAACAGATCCCGGGAGCTGGAAAGAGGGGCCATGGGGCCGGTGTCCTCCAGATTCACCGCCACATGGGGAGCCGCGTCGGCGGTTGGGATAGAGCCGGTATCGGAAGAGGCCGGCTTCACGGGAGGCTTCTCCGTATGAAATTCGTTGAGAATATCCTCCAGGCTGAAGTCCTCAAATTCTTCGGTTTCGTTGTGATCCATATGGGTTCCTCCTTATAAAAGGCGCTGGCGTACCGCCTCGTAAAGCAAAATGGAAGCGGCGGCAGAGGCGTTCAGGGAGCTGATCTTTCCCTTCATGGGGATGTGCACCAGCATGTCGCAGTTCTTTCTGACAAGCTGGCTCATGCCCTCGCCCTCGTTGCCGATGACAATGGCGGCAGGCCCGGTCAGATCCGCCTTATACATGGGCACAGACCCTTCCGCGGCGGTGCCGAAGACCCAGACGCCCTTTTCCTTCAGTTCGGCAATGGCGGCGTTTACGTTGGTGACCCTCGCCACCTTCATATATTCCACAGCCCCCGCAGAGGCCTTGGCTACGGTGGCGGTCAGGCCCACGCTGCGGCGCTTGGGGATGATAACCCCATGGGCGCCGGCGCACTCGGCGCTCCTTAAAACAGCGCCCAGATTGTGAGGATCGGACAGCTCGTCGCAAATGACGATCAGCGGGTTTTCTCCCCGGGCGGCGGCTTCCTCCAGAATATCGTCAATGGAGCAGTAGTCATGGGCGGCGGCCAGGGCGATGACGCCCTGATGGGCGTGGGTGAAGGACATGGCGTCCAGCTTCCGCCGGTCAACGGGAACCACCACGGCTCCGGCTTCCTTTGCCTGGGCGGCTAAGTGCTGCAAACCTCGGTCCACATCGCCGGAGGCAATAAAGAGCTTATCAATGGGGCGTCCGCTTTTCAGTGCCTCCTGAATGGCGTTGCGGCCTTCCAGCTGACCCTCCGTTTCCTCCACGGGGACGCTTTTCTGGGGAGTGCGGTCAGCGTGGCGCTGTTCCGGGCCCTTTCGGCGGCGGTTATCGTTCATAATAGCGTATCTCCAATTTTAAAAATAATCATTCTTTTCCCGGGGTATAGATACATACCGTAGCATTATATCAGATTTTCTCCATTTTCTCAACTGCTTTTTTTCGCCCCCCGGGAAAAACAGCCGGATTTTTCAGCAATTCACAGAAAATTTACGGGCCGGGAAGGAATCGTTCATTGCTTACGGCGCAAAAATGTGTTATGATAACCAAGCTAACGTACCCAACATATGGAAATACAAGGAGGCGAAACGGCTATGGAACCGAATCGCAACAATGACCAAAACAAAAAACCGGACGGCAACCGGCCCAAGAGTATCGGCACCGCTCTGCTGATTACAGTGGCACTGGTGCTTCTGTTCAGCTGGATCTTCAACGCGGTGAGAAACAGCCAGTATACCCAAACCACCTGGGATGATTTTCTGGCGGCAAAAGAAAGCGGCCAGCTTGCGGAGGTGGAGATTCAGTACGACCGGGTCATTTACATGACCAAGGAGGAAGCGGCCAAGGAGCCTGCCCAGCAGAAGGCCTGCTTTACCGGCCTGCCCCAGAACGGCGACATGATGGCCGAGGCAAACGAGCTTTATAAGATGGGGGTCAAGGTCAATAAGGTCATCGTGGAGGATAACTCCATGATCACCATGATCCTTTCGTATGTGGTGATGATCGGCGGCCTGTTCCTGGTGATGAACATGCTCACCCGGCGCATGGGCGGCGACGGCATGATGGGCGGCTTTGGCAAGAGCAAGGCCAAGGTCTATATGGAGAAGCAGACCGGCGTCACCTTTAAAGATGTGGCGGGCCAGGACGAGGCCAAGGAATCTCTCCAGGAGATCATCGACTTCCTCCACAATCCCCAGAAGTACACCGCCATCGGCGCGAAGCTCCCCAAGGGCGCGCTGCTGGTGGGTTCTCCCGGTACCGGCAAAACATTGCTGGCCAAGGCGGTGGCCGGTGAGGCGGATGTGCCCTTCTTCTTCATCTCCGGCTCTGACTTTGTGGAGATGTTCGTGGGCATGGGCGCAAGCCGCGTCCGGGATCTGTTCCAACAGGCGGCCAAGGTGGCCCCCTGTATCATCTTCATTGACGAAATCGACGCCGTGGGCCGTTCCCGGGATAACCGCTACGGCTCTAACTCCGAACAGGAGCAGACCCTGAACCAGCTGCTCAGCGAGATTGACGGCTTTGATTCCTCCAAGGGCATCGTATGCCTGGCGGCCACCAACCGCCCGGAGATTCTGGATAAGGCCCTGCTTCGTCCCGGCCGGTTTGACCGCCGGATCATTGTGGACCGGCCCAATCTCCAGGGCAGACTGGACACCCTGAAGGTCCACACCCGGAAGATCAAGCTCAGCGACGACGTGGATCTGCGGAAGATCGCCCAGGCCACCGCCGGTGCGGTGGGCGCGGATCTTGCAAACCTGGTCAACGAGGCTGCCCTCCGGGCGGTGCGGCAGGGCCGCAAGGCGGTGAACCAGGAGGATCTGCTGGTTTCCTTTGAAACCGTTATCGCGGGCACCGAAAAGAAGAACACGGT
This sequence comes from Clostridiales bacterium UBA3259, assembly GCA_002362625.1. Next base: position 22,244 of record DEUP01000043.1, on the reverse strand, counting down.
GCTGACTGACATTGAAAAGCGGCTGGTTGCCTATCACGAGGTGGGCCACGCCCTGGTGGCGGCTTTGGAAAAGCATTCCCAGCCTGTCTCCAAGATCACCATTGTGCCCCACACCTCCGGCGCTCTGGGCTACACCATGCAGATGCCCGAGGAGGAGAAATTCCTGTCCACTGCCGACGAGCTGCGGACTGAGCTGCGCACCTTAGTGGGCGGCCGGGCCGCCGAGCAGGTAGTCTTCGGCATCCAGACCACCGGCGCGGCCAACGATATCCAGCGGGCCACGGCTCTGGCCCGGAACATGGTGACCCAGTACGGCATGAGCGACAAGTTCGGCCTGATGACCACCGCCTCCGTGCAGAACCAGTATCTGGACGGCCAGGCCTATATGGACTGCTCCCAGGAGACCGCCGCGGGAGTTGACCAGGAGGTCAAGGAGATTCTGGACAGGGCCTACGCCGAGGCCAAGAACCTGCTGACGGAGCATCGGGCGCTGCTGGACGAGATTTCCGAGTTCCTGCTGGTGAAGGAGACCATTACCGGCGACGAGCTGATGGCCTATGTGAACGCGGAAAGCAAGCGGCTGCCAGAGGCTGAGGCGGAAGCGATGGAGGAACCTGCCTCCGAAGAGACTCAGGAATAAGCGGAACAGGGACGATTTGGCTAAGGGAAACTCTGAATAAATCGTCGGCGGTTGGACAGCGGATCTTTTGCCCCATCCGTTCGGTTCTAAAAATGGGAAATACATCCAGTGTTCCCGCATTTTTAGAACCTTCGGCTAGGCCAAAATCTCTCGCTGCCAACACTTGCCGATTTAATCAGAGCTTCCTTAGGTCGAATCGTCCCTGTTTTCGGGAAAATCAGATGGATCAATCGGAAGAAAGAGAAGGTTGAATGATGATTCGATTGCAGAATGTGAGAGAAGAAGACAAAGCGCTTTTCTGGAATATAAATCAAAAATATTTGTATGAAATGACATCATACTATCCCGACGAGATGGATCAGCAGGGCAATTACCACTATGGATATTTTGATGCTTACTTTTCTGATCCTGAGAGAAAGGCTTTTTTCATTTTAAATGATGAAAAAATGATTGGTTTTGTAATGCTCAATCCTTATTCAGCAATCGGACATCATCCTGACTATACCATTGCGGAATTTACAATTTTCCCCTCATATCGAAGAAAGCATTATGCATTTGACGCGGCAAAGCTGATTTTAGCGAATTATCGTGGTCAATGGGAAATAAAATACAATGAGAAGAACTTAGGAGCAAAAAATCTGTGGACGACGGTAACTGCATCGTACAGTCCTCGCGTTTATCAGCTGAACGAAGAAGAGACTGTGCTTGCGTTTAAGAATTAACCATAACTTTCGGTTTGGGGCGGCACATATGATAACAAATTTGATTATAGTAGAAGGTCTCCCTGGCAGTGGGAAAAGCACAACCGCGGCCATGATCGCGGAGGAACTGAAGAAAAAAGGGAAAAAGATCGTTTGCGTGGACGAGGGCGCGGAGGAGCATCCGGCGGATTACGCCGATTATGATTTCCCTGATTTTGAAACGGAACGGATGCGGATCCTGGAAAAGTGGCGTTCCTTTACACAGAAGGCGGATCCGGACACCATATATGTTTTCAACTGCATCTTTTTACAGAATCCAATGTGCGAGACGATGATGCGGTTTGGCATGGATGGCGCGGCTTCCCTGGGCTATATTTCAGAAATATTGGAAATCACCAGGCCCTTGCATCCGGTTATCATTTATATAGACCTGCCCGACGTCAGAGGGACAATCGAGCGGGTTATCCACCAGCGGGGCAATGACTGGCTGAACGCTGTGATTGACTATCATGTCTCACAGGGGTATGGGAAACAGAACGGCCTTTCCGGTTACGAGGGCTATCTCAAATGTCTGGAAGAACGGAAAATCAGGGAGCTGAGAATTTTGGGGGCACTTGACATGGAATACCATATCATCCGCCGAAATCTGGGGCCAATGGAGCTTGCGGAGCTGCTGACAATGTATGAATGAACCAAAGAAAGGGCAGCCGTTTGTCACGGGTGAGCCGGGTGTCAGGAAAAACATTTTTTGGTCTTGATTTTTAAAATAAATCTGCTAGTATAGTGCCTGGCTTAACTCTTTGTGATAAGAAGGCACCATGTATGAATGAATCCACCCGGAGCTTTGAAGCTCCTGGACAAGAAAAAAACATCCTTTTCCGGATGCTGAACCGCTGGCTGGGAAGCGAACTGTTCCCCTGGCAGAAAATTTTTTCCATGCTGCTGCCCCTGATGCTGGACGGCCTCTTCGTCTTCATGATCGGCATGCTCACCAACGCTATGGTCAGCACCTCCGGCGCCGACTCCTTTACGGCGGTAAATCTGGTAAGTCCCCTGTACATGATGATCTACTCCGTCTATAACGCCATCTCGGCGGGGGGAACGGTGGTGGTGGCCCGGTTCCAGGGAGCGAGAGAATATGACCGGGTGAACGATACGGCGGGTCAGCTCCTGCTGGCGACGCCTCTGTCGGCCCTGGTTGCGGGCACACTCATGATCGTGTTTTCCCGGCAGCTGCTGGAGGTTATGTTCACGGGCACCAGCGAGGCGGTGCTGGTGAAGGCACAGCATTACCTGATCGGCATTTCCGTATCCATGTTCTTTCTGGCGGTCTATATGGGGGCCTTCGCCGTGTTCCGGGGCCTGGGAGAGACAAAAAAGTGCCTGGTGCTCACTATTTTAATCAATGTGCTCCATTTATGTGCCAGCTTCGTGTTCATTAACCTTATGCATCTGGACATCATGGGTACGGCCCTGTCCCTGAACCTGGCCCGGGCGGTGGGCGCGCTGGCCGCGGTGGGCATGCTGCTCAGGAGCAGGGGAAATCTGAATGTAAGATGGCGCAGCATCTTTCAGATTGACAAGCCCATCCTGAAGGAAGTTTTCCGTATCGGCATCCCCTTCGGCGTAGAGTCCCTTTGCATGAATGCGGGCACCATGCTGGTACAGATTTTCGTGGCCCGGCTGGGCGACGACTATGTGTACATCAACGGCACCTGCAATTCCATTTTGTCCCTGCTGTACGCCGCGCCTATGGGAGTGAGCAACCTGGCGGTTACGGTGGTAGGACAGTGCGTAGGGGCAGGCCGGAAGGATCTGGCAAAACGGTACGGCAAAAACCTGGTGCATCTGGGTACGGTGCTGGTGGCAGTCTCGCTGGCAATATTCCTGCCTCTGGTGCCTGTGATTCTCTGGCTGTTCCACGCGCCGGAGGGCTTGCAAGGGGATATTTACAGGCTGGTTTATCTGGCGGCGGTCATGCTGCTGCTGTTCTGGTCGGCGTCCAACAATATGCCATCCGTCATGCGGTCGGCAGGGGACGCGGCGTTTTCCTCCTATTTTTCCCTGGCTACCATGTGGGTGATTCGCGTGGGCATGGGATACGCGGCCACCAGAGCGCTGGGGCTTGCGGGGCTGTGGCTCTGCATGGGACTGGAATGGGCCGTGCGGAGTCTGGTGTTCTGGCTGCGCTATCGCGGCAATGTTTGGCTGCGGTACGCTTCCGAGGGGCGAAATAGCGGCTTATATGAATAAAAAACATCCTGCACACTTCGGTGTGCAGGATGTTTTTCACATATTACTCGTTTTCCTTGGAATCGGCGATGATCTTTGCCTGGTTGGCCTTGGGCACTTCCTCGTACCGGACGAACTCCAGGGTGAAGGAGCCTCTGGCCTGGGTCATGGCCCGCAGATCGATGGCGTAGCTGCTCATTTCCGCCATGGGAACTTCGGCCTCGATAACGGTGTTGCCCTCGTGGTCGGGGTTCATGCCCATGGGACGGCCGCGGCGCTTACTCAGATCGCCCATGACGTCGCCTACGTAGCTGTCCGGCACGGAAACCGCCAGAGCGCCGATGGGCTCCAGGAGGGTGGGGTTGGCGTTGGGCATGGCTTCCTTGTAAGCCAGAATGGCGGCCAGCTTGAAGGCCATTTCGTTGGAGTCCACGGGGTGGTAGGAGCCGTCGTACAGCACGGCCTTCAGGCCCACCATGGGATAGCCCGCCAGGGGGCCCTTCTGAACGGCTTCCTGAATGCCCTTTTCCACGGCGGGATAGAAGTTTCTGGGCACGGAGCCGCCGAAGACCTCTTCGGCGAAGATCATATCATCCTGCTCCTCCTGAGGCTCGAAGCGGATCCACACGTCGCCGAACTGGCCGCTGCCGCCGGTCTGCTTCTTATGACGGCCATGAGCCTGAACGGTCTTCTTGATCTTTTCCCGGTAGGCAACCTTAGCGGGACTGAGAACGGCTTCCACGCCAAAGCGGCTCTTCAGCTTGGAGCACAGCACATCCAGGTGCTGGTCGCCGGCGCCGGAAAGGACGAACTGGTGGGTTTCGGCGTTGTTGACCAGGGTGAAGGAGGGATCTTCCTCGTTTAAGCGGTTCAGGCCGGTGCCAACCTTGTCGTCCTGACCCTTGACCTTGGGGGCGATGGCCATGGAGTAGCAGGGAGCGGCGTAGGGGATCTGCTTCAGGGAGACAACCTTTCTGGGGTCGCAGAGGGTGTCGCCGGTCTTGACCTTGTCCATCTTGCCGATGGCGCCGATGTCGCCGCAGGAGAGCACCTTGGCCTCGCTGGCCTTCTTGCCGCACATGGTGTAGAGCCGTCCCAGCTTCTCGGTCTCGCCGGTACGGGCGTTGACCAGAGTGGTGTCGGAGGTGATTTCACCGGAGAGAACCTTGATATAGGAATACTTGCCGTACTGGTCGGAAACGGTCTTCCATACGAAGACGGAGGGCACGCCGCCAGGAGAGACCACGAATTCCTCCACCTTGCCGTCGGCGGTGGTGGCCTTGTGGTAGTTGCCCTGGACAGGGTTGGGGAGCAGGTCGATGATGTGATCCATGAGCATCAGGCTTCCCAGGCAGGTGACGCCGGAGCCGCAGAGCACGGGGAACAGGCTCAGGTCCTTCACGCCCTGGTGCAGGCCGTCCAGCATTTCCCGATAGGTGAAGTCGTCACCCTCGAAGAAGCGGTCCATGAGAGCCTCGTCAGTTTCCGCAACGGCTTCCTTCAGGGCGTCGTTGAACTCTTCAATCACAGCGGCCTTGTCGTCGGGAACGGCGATTTCAACCCGCTTCAGCTTCTGCATCTCGTAGGCGCGCTTGTTCAGCACATCGATGATGCCGGTGACCTTCTTGGAAGAATCCCAGATGGGAACCACCACAGGGGCGATCTTGTTGCCGTACTTTTCCCGGAGGGCTTCGAAGGTGGCGTTGTAGTCGGAGTTGTCCTCGTCCACCTTGGAAATGTAGACAAACCGGGGCATGTTGCGCTGTTCGCAGTACTTCCAGGCCTTCTCAAAGCCAACGGTGATGCCGTCCTTGGCGGAGCACACCAGCACAGCGGCGTCGGCGGCCCGGAGGGCCTCCATAACGGCGCCGGAGAAGTCAAAGGCACCGGGGGTATCCAGAACGTTAATCTTTACGTTCTTGTACTCCAGAGGCACCACGGAGGTGGAGATGGAGATGTGACGCTTGATCTCCTCGGGATCATAATCGCAAACGGTGTTGCCGTCGGCGTTCCGGCCGATCCGGTCAATGGCACCGGTCATGTAAAGCAAACTTTCGGCCAGGGCGGTCTTGCCGCTGCCGCTGTGCCCGAGCAGGCAGATGTTGCGGATGGAATTAACGGTATACATAGTAGTTCTTACTCCTTTCGGGAAGGGGATCCTTCCATATGGGCGCGGACACCCGAATGATGACATTATACACGAAAGAAAAGGGGAATGCAACGTCTTTTTTCGGCAGATTGCAAAATTGTGTAAAACAGCAGAGAGACACTTGCTTTCCTGTGCAAAACAACCAAAAAATGGTTTTAAAATCCGGCATTGTGTACAAGAGACCTCCCGCGCTTTTTTGCCCCGGAAGGAAAGTTCACGGTGGAAAAAGGCCGGCCGCTGTGGTATAATAAGAAAAACCTAGGAAACAGGGGAGAACGTTATGCTGCCGGAAGCCTTTTTACTGCGAATGAAACATCAGCTGGGAGAGGAATACGAGGAATACCTCAAAAGCCTGGAACGGCCCAGAGCGGTGGCCCTGCGGTTTAACCCTCTGAAGGGAGAAAGGCCCGACCTGCCCTTTGTGGGAGGCAAGGTGCCCTGGGAGGAAATGGGCTGCTATTATGACCCGACGGCCCGGCCCGGTCTGCACGTTTACCATGAGGCCGGCGTATATTATCTACAGGAGGCCAGTGCCATGGCACCGGTGGTCCTCCTGGATCCCCAGCCGGGAGAGCGGGTCTGCGACCTGTGCGCTGCGCCCGGGGGGAAGACCACCCAGATCGCCGGACGCATGGGCGGGGAAGGCTTCCTGCTGTGCAACGAAATAAATCCCAAACGGGCGAAGATCCTGTCCCGGAACATAGAGCGGATGGGGGTGGCAAATGCTCTGGTGACCAATGAGCATCCGGAAACCCTGGCCGCCCGGTTCCCCGGATTCTTCCACCGGGTGCTGGTGGACGCTCCCTGCTCCGGGGAGGGCATGTTCCGGAAGGAGGAAGCGGCGGTGACGGATTGGAGTCCCGAGACGGTGGAGATGTGCGCCCGCCGTCAGAGGGAGATTCTCCGTTCCGCGGCCAGGCTGGTGGCACCGGGCGGACGGCTGGTGTATTCCACCTGCACCTTCGCCCCGGAGGAGGACGAAGGAGCCGTGGCGTCCTTTCTGGAAGAGCATCCGGAGTTCACGCCGGAGAGCGTGGAAGCGCCCTGGTTCACGCCCGGTAAGCCGGGAAACTACCGGATGTGGCCCCACAAGCTGCTGGGAGAGGGACACTTTGCCGCCGTCCTGCGCAAAGAGGGGGGCGAGGAAGGAGAAATAAGCCCTATGAAGGGGGAGACGCTTCCGAAGCCCTGGAAGGAATTTGCCCGGTCTATGGGCATTACGCTCCCGGATGGGAAGTGCGTTCCCTTTGGCAGCAGCCTTTACTGGGCGCCTGCGGAGCTGCCGGAGCTGGGGGGACTGAAGGTGCTGCGGCCTGGTCTGGAGCTGGGTATGGTGAAGAAGGATCGGTTCGAGCCTGCCCACGCCCTGGCCCTGTGGCTGAAAAGCTGTGAGAACGTTCAGGACTACCCGCCGGAAAGCCGGGAAATGGCGGCTTATCTCCATGGAGAGGTGGTACCGTCGGAGAAAAAGGGCTGGTGCCTGGTCACGGCGGGCGGATACTCCATCGGCTGGGGCAAGGGCGACGGTCAAATGCTGAAAAACCACTATCCCAAGGGACTGCGGCGGTAAAACCCTTCCGATTTCCGGCGCGATACCGGGAAAGGGAAGAACCAGCCTGGATTTTTTTGACTTTACATTGACGGGATCCTATGTTATAATTATAAAACATCTGCGGCCGAACAGCGGCCTTTTCCATTAATTGATCACAAGGAGAGGATATTCCTTGGCCAGATATGAAATTTGCGGAGGCAGACCCTTAAACGGCACCGTTACCATCAGCGGAGCAAAAAACGCGGCAGTGGCAATCCTGCCCGCGGCCCTGCTGGTCAGCGGCAAGTGCCGGATCGAGAATGTACCCGATATTTCCGATGTCCGGATCCTGCTGAATATCTTGGAGGGTATGGGCGCGAAGGTGGAGCTGCCGGAGCCGGAGGTCGTGGAGATCGACTGCTCGGAGGTACAGCGCACAGAGCCGGACGCCGACCTGGTTCGGCAGATGCGTGCCAGCTACTACCTGATGGGAGCGCTGCTGGGCAGATTCGGAAAGGCCCATGTGGCCCTCCCAGGCGGCTGTAATTTCGCCTCCCGTCCCATTGACCAGCACATCAAGGGCTTCTTGGGGCTGGGCGCTCAGGTGGACGAGACGGAGGAATATGTGGCGTTGGAGCCAGGTGAGGAAGGGCTGCAGGGCAGCCGGATCAGCCTGGATATGGCTTCTGTAGGCGCTACGGTGAACATTATGCTGGCGGCCACCCTGATTCCCGGTCAGACCATCATAGAAAACGCCGCCAAGGAGCCGCATATCGTGGATCTTGCCAACTTCCTGAACACCATGGGAGCGCGGGTCAGCGGCGCGGGCACCGACACGGTGAAGATTAAGGGCGTCAACGCCCTGCGGGGCGGCACCTATGCCATCATCCCCGACCAGATCGAGGCAGGCACGTATCTCGCGGCGGTAACGGCCACGGGAGGCAATGTACTGATCCAGAACGTGATCCCCAAGCACCTGGACTGCATCACCAGCAAGCTTCAGGAAATGGGGGCAAAGGTCATCAACTACGACGATTCGGTGCGGATCATGTGCGGCGGGGCTCTCCGCCGAACCACAGTCAAGACCCGGCCTTATCCCGGCTTCCCTACGGATATGCAGGCCCAGGTCTGTGTGTGTATGGCGTTGGCGAGCGGCGTCAGCCTTTTGACGGAAAGCGTATATGAGACCCGGTTCTTTGGCTACTGCGATGAGCTGAACACCATGGGCGCCAATATCAAGGTCAACGGCAAGACGGCCACCGTCACCGGCGTGGAGCAGCTCTACGGAGCCACGGTATACGCCCATGATCTCCGGGCAGGGGCGGCCCTGGTGATCGCGGGTCTCGCGGCAGAGGGAACCACCTATGTGGAGAATATCCACTTTATTGAACGGGGCTACGAAAAGCTGGTTGAGAAGCTCACAGCCCTGGGCGCGGATATCCGGCGGCTGGAAGACGAAACGTAAAAAAGGAAAGCGGCTCTGGCTGAAGTGCCTGAGCCGCTTTTTGGTTTACTGGGAGGAAGAAAGCATGAAGGAACAGTTTTTTCGCACGGAAATGCTCCTGGGAAAGGAAGCCATGGAGCGGCTGCGAAAGGCCAGAGTGGCGGTTTTCGGCCTGGGAGGCGTGGGCGGCTACACGGTGGAAGCCCTGGCACGGGGCGGCATTGGATCGCTTACACTGGTGGACAATGACAGAATCAGTGTTTCCAATCTGAACCGGCAGATTCTCGCCACCCATTCCACGGTGGGCCTGATGAAAACCGAGGCGGCCCGGCGGCGGGTGCTGGACATCAATCCGGAGTGTACTGTCCGGGTGTGTGACGTGTTTTACACCCGGGAGACGGCGGATCGGTTTGACTTCCGGGAATACGATTATATTGTGGACGCCATCGATACGGTGACGGGAAAGCTTCAGCTGGTGGAGCGGGCTTACGCGGCGGGTACGCCCATTATCTCCTGCATGGGGACGGGAAACAAGCTGGACGCCTCCGCTTTTCAGGTGGCGGATATTTCCAAAACCGCCATGTGTCCCCTGGCCCGGGTCATGCGCAAGGAGCTGGGGAAGCGGGGCATCAGGCATTTGAAGGTGGTTTACTCCCAGGAGGAGGCCATGGTCCCCAAGGGCTGGGAGGAGGAAGCTGCCCAGCTGGGGAAGCGGCAGATTCCGGGGAGCGTGTCCTTCGTGCCGGGAGCGGCAGGGCTGATTCTGGCGGGGGAAGTGATTAAGGACATTGGACTGAAAGAATCAGGAAGTGCTATATGATACGAAAAGCGGTCAGAAGCGATATTGACGCCGTGGCGGAAATTTACGATGCCATTCACAGCGGCATCGAGGAGGGGCGGATTCCTCTGCATTGGGCGCGGAATGTGTACCCCACAAGGCAGACGGCAGTTCAGACGCTGGAGAGAGGAGAACTGTTCGTGGAGATCGAGAGCGGCACGGTCACAGCTGCGGCGATCATCAATCGGAAGCAGGGTCCGGAATACGGCAATGGCAATTGGCGGTATTCCGCCCAGCCGCAGGAGATCATGGTTTTGCATACCCTGGCGGTAGACCCCCGGTTTGACCGCAGGGGCTGCGGGACCCGGATGATGGGCTTTTATGAGCAATACGCTTTAGACAGCGGCTGTAAGTGCCTGCGCCTGAACACCCAGGGACAGAACACACCGGCCCGGAGATTTTATGAGAAGCTGGGATATGAAGAGGCAGGCACAACCGGGTGCGTCTTCCATGGAATCCCCAACGTGGAACTGGTCTTTTTGGAAAAGAAAATATGAAGATACCGCGCAAGGGAGGGATTCCTCTATTGCGCGGTATCCTTTTCTTTTGGCATATCCTGCCAAATCTGCTTATTGCTTTTGATGGAGTGACCGATTCATTTTCTTCACATTCCACCAGGCAACGGCGTACTCAATCACCCAGATCACGGCAAAAATCAAAACGAAAATGCCAAAATAGGAAAGTACGCCCTTCACGCTGTGTTCCATCCAGTAGGTAACATAGGCAATGGGCATCATGATCAGGGAAATGATCAGGAAGTAAATGCCGGTCTGCTTCACCAGTCCCCAGCTTTCCATCTCCCAAATAACGGAGGCGGCGGCAAAGCCGGCGCCCAGAGCGCCGCAGAGGAACGCCTGGAGCGATACCGCGCCGATCTCACTTCCTGTCATGGAAATCAGCTCCGGCACGCAGGGATAGTAGACGCCGTCTCCGAAGGCCAGGGAAGTCAGAATGGTAATGATCTGTCCCAGAGCCATGCCGGAGGGGAAGCCCCATAAAGTACGGAATAAAATCTTCTTCTTCATAATGCTGTCACACTCCCAAAAGTTTTTTGATCCGGGCAACATAGCGCCTGGACACATAGGTTACGGTGCCGTTTTGCAGGGCCACGCGGATGGTTCCGGTATAGCCCAGGTCGAAGCTGCTCACACGCCGGATGTTGATGATCTCGGAATTGGAGATGCGGACAAACTGACTGGGATTGAGCCGCGCCTCCACCTCGTACAGCCTCAGCCGCAGGATGTATTCCCCCTTGCCTGTCACGGCGAAAACCTTACCCGCGCTGGCATATACCCGAATGAGATCGTCCTGCTCGATAATCTCCAGCTTTTCCTGCCGGATTCCCGAAAGAATCTGAGGCTGCTGGCCGGATAGCTGGCTCACGATCCGGTTGACTTCCTCGGTCATGGCGGCGGTGAGCAGGACGACCTTCGGCTCCGGGTACGCCGGATCCAGTTTGATTTCAAGCTGCATTGGAAATCCTCCCTTCTGTGAGTGCCATTATAGAAAAAGAAGAGAAGGATTGCAAGCGATTTTCAATGGATGGTTTGTGGGGGAGGGCAGGTGGTCAAAAAAGAAAACAAGGCGGGAAAAGACTTTCCGGCGCCTTGTTTTTGCGTATTGTTTTTTGGTATCGTGCCCGCGAGACAATCGGAATCAGACTGTGGGAGATCTGCCGAAAGCGGGCGGGTTCAAAATCGCGCGTTCCGGCCAAAGAAAATCCAAGCTGACCCGCTGAAATTTCCATCCGTCCGCGGTCTTTCTATAGAAATCATCGTACACACCCACGGTTCCCAGAGGAGAAACACGTTCTGTTTTCAGAAAATTGAAATCCAGCAAGAAGCACCGGCCATGGGCGGTAGTGTCTCCCGTCAGATCGATCCAGTGGTTTGTCACGGAATGGACGACGGAAAAGCAGCCTGGGTACAGGTCAAAATAGTTCTGGTAGTTTTGCCGGATTTCCCGGATGCCCCGCCAGGTGCCGCCATGGCGTTCGTCCCACTGGCAGACGGCGTCATCCGCGAACAGGGAGCACAGGCCGTCCAGATCCTGACTGTCATAGAAATGGGAATATACGGTACGAAGGGTGCGGATTTGTTCCAGGTCACTCAGCTGCTGTAAAGTATACATATTAATCTCCATTCTGCCGCGCGCCAACAGCACAAATTGCGATGAAACCCCCATATGCGGCTGAATGGAGATTATTCGGCATGTGCCGCGGTTGCCGCGAAAGCGGCGAGCTGCAAGCCGTTTAAATAGTATCGTGTGATTTTTCACACGATACCTCCTGGGGAGGATGCTTCAGCCTTATACAGTCTTCCTGAGACCGGAGCAAGTAATTCTGCCCAACAGGAGCCGGGTCTTCCCATCCAATGAGATTGCAGATGGCAAGGGCCACATCCTCCGGAAGCATCAGCGAGCCGACACGGGTTGTTTTGGCAATGCTCTCTACCGTGGCGGGCATACCCTTTGCGGTGAAGAAATCCGTGAGCATTTTTGTGTAGGTGGCGGCGGGATCCACGGCGTTGACCCGGACACCCATGGGATGCAGTTCCGCGGCCATGGACATGTTCAGGCTCATCTGGGCGTATTTCGCCGCGTCATAGGAATGCTCCTCCGGAGAGACCCGGCAGATATCCCGATGAACATGGTTCGTCAGCACGTTGATGACCGCACCCTGCCTGGCCGCCAGAATGGGCGCCGCCAGCAGGGTAAAGGCGTAGGTGCTCCCAACGAACAGCCGCAGCATATGCTCCAATCCCTGGAGCCCTTCCGGGTAGGAATCCTTCAGAAAGCTGGAGAAGACAAAATCCCCGGCGTTGTTAATCAAAATATCCACGCCTCCCAGCTTCTCCACAGCGAATTGAAAGCAGTCGCGAATCTGGGAATAATCGGTACAGTCGCAGGAGACAGGGTGAATCAGACTGCTTTGTGCTGCCAGCTTCTGATTGGCGGCATCATCCCGGTCAAAGCTCACCACCTGCACTCCGTACTCCGCCAGCATTCTTGCGGCGGCGGCGCCGATGCCATTGGCGCCGCCGGTGATGAAAGCGATTTTTCCCTGTTGTAGTTTCATGAAAGAGCCTCCCGGCAGAAAACCGCTTATTTCTCAGCCCAACGGCGCTTCAGCGTAAAGGCGGAAGATTTGGGCTGCCGATCCCGTGTGAAGACGCCCTTGCGGTTGCCGCCGACGCGCATGGTACCGGGGAAGGTGGCGAAGTCGGCGAAGTTCCAGACCTGCTCGCCGGCCATAGCCGGGATGGCGTCGAAGACCTTGTGGTACATCTGTAAGTAGGCTACCTGGTATTCCTCGGTCCAAGGCTCCGGGACTACGGCGTGGAGACCATTCATGGTGTCGGTGCCGTACTCTGTCATGATAATGGGCTTCCCTACCTGCTGCCAAAGCTCCAGCTCCTCCCGCAGGGCAGCCTCCGCGCCGGTCAGGTCGTCATTGAAGGAATACCAGCCATGGTATCGGTTCAGCATGATCACATCGGAGAACTGTGCCACCTTGCACAGTCCATAGGGGGCCAGGGCCATGTTGACGAAGCCCACAGGCCGGGTAGGGTCAGAGCGCCGGGCGGCGGCGAACAGAGGTTCAAAGTAGGCGGCAGCGGCGTCGGTCTGAGATTCCGGCTCGTTGGCAATAGACCAGAGAATTACGCAGGGATGGTTTTTGTCCCGGCGGATCAGCTCCTCAATGACCTGCATGTGCGCCCTCTGGGTTTTTTCGCTGATGGTATCCGGCGAGAAGGTAACCATATCCGCGCCGGGGAAAATACCGCCGTTGACCAGATTCAGGCCTACAGCAGGGGTTTCATCGATGACAAGGAAGCCCTGTTCATCGGCATAGTCCATAACATCCTCGGAATAGGGATAATGAGAGGTGCGGAAGGAGTTTGCGCCGATCCATTTGAGAAGGGCAAAATCATGGAGCATAAAGGCGTCATGGTGTCCCTTGCCGATCACCGCGAGGTCTTCGTGCATGCCAAACCCTTTCAGGTATACCGGCTTCCCGTTGAGCAGGATCTGGGTGCCCTTTACTTCCACAGTGCGCACGCCTACCCGCATAGGATAGATGTCCACGGTTTTTCCTTCTGCTTCCAGACAGAATTCCGCGCGGTACAGATATCCGTCGCCCACTGACCAGGGGTGAACGTTGGGGATTCGGGCTTCCCCGGAGGCGCCGGCGGCTACCAGGGAACCGGTACTGTCGTAAAGCTTTATAGTGACATTACCGGGGCAGACAGAGCTTGCCTCATACCGGACGATGCCGTCAGAGCCGTCAAAGGAGGTGACCACAGTCACATCCTCGATGTGCTGGCTGGGGACGGTGCACAGCCATACAGGCCGATGGATACCGGCGTAGTTAAAGAAGTCGTGCCAATAACGCTGCTTGGGGCCGGACGATTCCGGAACAACAATGCCGGGAGGAATGGTTTCAAAGCTCAGAATATTGTCCGCCCGAACCGTAACAAAGGCGAAATCACCGGAGCGGACGGTGTCGGTGATATCCGCCTGAAAGGGAAGATATCCACCGGAATGCTGACAGACCAAAGTGTCGTTGACCCAGACCTGCGCGGCGTGGGTAACGGATTCAAAATACAGGAGCAGGCGGTTCCCGGCAGGCAGGAAGGGGATCCTGATCTGTTTGCGATACCAGAAAGCGCCGCTGTAGTCCCGGATCAGCTTGGAGGTAAAGATGTCATTGAAGCTGGTGCCGGTGGTCATACGGACAGGGTTCTTTAACCCATTGGAAAACCATTGCTCCTCAATGCCCTGGTCATTGGGGTCGAGGCAGAAATCCCACAGTCCCACAATTTGGATCGCGCTGCGGGTGTGAGAGTCGCGGGGGCGCAGCATAGGCGCTCACCATCCTTTTTTAAGAGTTAAGAAGTTGAGAAAGTGGGGGTCATTCCGTCATGGACATCCAGGCAGGCTCAAAGCTGTCGGAATCCACATAGTACAGCTCCTCCCGCTCCCAGGTGAAGAAATCCTGACGACGACCCTCCGCGTCCATGACCTTGGCATCCGCCGGCGTGGTTTCCGCGAAGAAGTCCTCGGTGGTGCTGCACAGATGCTCCATGCTTTCGTACTCCCGTTCGCTGACCCGGATATGGGAGTCCATAGGGGAGTGCATGGAACGGTAGCGCAGGGGGAGAGGATTGCCGGCGTGAAGTTCGGCTTCATCACTGATGCGCTCCTGCTCCATTTTTTCCGCCCACCGATCTCTGGGAACCTGCTGAATCTGGCGGTAGAGGACGCGCACCTTGCCGGATTCGATGCATTTGCGGACGTGCTCCGGATCCTTTGGCGTGGAATCGTGACGGGGAATACAGCAGGCGACATGCTCCGGATCAAAGGGCTTGCGGGAGATGGCCTGCATCCACCGGGGCACCGGAGCGCCGGAGTCCAGATAATATAGTTCATCCCGATCCCATTCGATCATATTCAATTTTTCGGCGTCCAGCTTTTGCAGTTCGTCATTTAAGAAGCGCTCTGACAGCAGGCGGCCGAATTCCCCGTAGCTTTCAAAAATTCGGACGCAGACCCGTGTGTTGCTGCTTTCGCCGCCGAACATGGAGCGGTAACGGCGGGGCATGGGATATCCCAATTTCCGTTCCGCTTCATCCATTCGCTTTTCCAAATCCAGGAACGCGGGCCAGGCGGCAGCGGGCACCTGCTGTACCTGACGGTACATAATGGCAACTGACATTTCCGTTCTCTCCCTTCTTAATTATTGCGGACAGGCGGCGTAGGCCATCCACTTGGGGGTATAGCTGTCGGAATCCACAATGTAGATCTCTTCCCGTTCCCACAGAAAGAAGTCCTGACGGCGGATCTCCGCGTCCATAGCCGCTTTGTCACCTGGATTTCTATCTTCAATAAAGGACTCCATATCCTTGGCGAAGGCAGCGTAGTCGTCATATTCCCGCTCGTTGATGCGGATCTGGGAATGCTCGCTGCCAAACATGCCCCGGTAGCGGGTGGGGAGGGGATCCCCCCGGAACTTTTCGGCAGCGTCGCTGAAGCGTTCCTGCTCCAGCTTTTCCGCCCAGCGGTCCTTGGGAACCTCCTGAACAATGCGGTATAGGATCCGCAGCTTGCCAGCGCGGATGTTCTCTTCTATCTGGGAAGGGGAGACAGAAATGGGATCGCCGGGAATGTTGGCTTCCTTCATTTCCTCTTCGGTCATGGGACGCCGGGAGACAGCCTGCATCCACCGGGGAACAGGCGTTCCGGAATCCACATAGAATAACTCTTCCCGTTCCCACTTGATGATCGACCGGCGCTTGGCATCCAGCTGCATCAGCTGTTTATTCTGGTGACGCTCTTCCAGCTTGCGGCCAAAATCGCCGTAGCTGTCAAATACGCGCTCCTCGACCCGGACGGTATAGCTGTGCTCGCTGGAGAACAGGGAGCGGAGCCGCCGGGGAAGGGGATAGCCCAGCTGGGCCTCCAGAGCGTCGGTCTGGCGCTCCAGCTCCAGCTTTTCCAGCCATTTGTCGGCGGGAACTTCTTGAACATGTCGGTACAGGATCTTTACACCACTCATTTTGTCAGGTCCTTTCAATGGATTTGTATCCTTTTCACAGGAGGGGAAAACCGCGAGGGCTTTCCCGGGATGACGGGGCTTACCCTTCGGCAGCGGCAAGCTCAAATTCGCGCCGATGCGCTTTCTTCAGGGCTTTCGCTTCCTTGCAGGTGGAGTAACACATAACAACCAGCACAAAGAAAGCCACAATGGCTTGGGTGAACAGGCTGGGGAAGTTGATGGCGGACAGGAAAAGATTCACCATCTGCATATACAGCGCCCCCACATAGATGGCGATGATGGTGTTGATTCTGGGGGCCAGGGCGGTGCCCACCATGAAGCACATCATGGCGTCAAAGGCGGTGCGCATGGTGCCCATGGAGGATACAGGCTTGGCCACACCGGAGGTGCCCAGAGAGACCACAGCGTACAGTCCGGCGAAGAAGCCGTAGCACATAAAGCATTTCAGGCGTACTTTGTCGATGTTCAGACCGCACTGCGCCGCGACGCCCGCGTTGTTGCCCAGGGCCCGGACATGGACACCGAAGGTGCGGAAATTGAACATATAGTAGGCCAACAGAAAAACCAACCCGCCAAAAATCAGCGTATTGTTGGAGGGGCCGAAGACGATGTAGCTGGAGGGAAGGTTGATGCCGTTGCCGCCGAAGATGATGCTGCAAACGCTTTCCACGATCAGCATGACCCCCACGGAAACGATCATGGAGGGAATCTTCAGCGTGGTATACAGAAAACCGGTGAGGCCGCTGCTCAGCATACCCACAATGGGGCACAGCAGAATCAAACCCCAGACGCCCAGATCAAATTTCAGAGCCAGATTGCCGCCTACAATGGCTGCCAGCAGCATGGAGGCGCCCACAGAAAAGTCGCTGTGCCCGGCCGTCAGATTGAAGCTTGCGCCCCATGCCAATATGGCGGGAGTCACGGCCTGGATCAGCAGAAATTTTACGTTGCTCAGATAGATTTTCTCCGGAAGGAGGATCGTCAGGCTCAGGTAGATAATGGCGGGGATAGCGAAGGCCTTGGCAATTTCCAGGAGGGATACAAACGCGGGATGTTTTGTCAGTTTCATAATCAGTCCCCTTGGGCGCTGCCGGGTCGGGCAGTCCCCGGCCCGGCAGAATCTGTGGATGAGCGTGCGTTCAGTTCAGCTTTGCCATAATATTTTCGTAGGTGTAATCCTCCATGACCTGGTGCAGGCCCTCCCAGTTGAACTGGGGGTTGTGGCGAACGGTCATATTCTGGATTTCCTCAGCGCTGTAGATGTCCACTTCGGGATTGTCAATATACTTTAGGAAGTTCTGTGCCTCCTCCGCGGAGCGGATAAACATATAGGTCATCAGCAGCTCCTCGCCGGTTTCGGTGAGCTTGTGGCCGTCCATGGCGTTATAGAGCATAGAGAACAGATAAACGCAGGCAGGAGCCTGACCGCCGCAGACGACAGCCAGATATCCGCTCTCGAAGGATTCCACCATGCCGTCATAGGTGTCGAAGCAGGCGTACTTTGCTCCCTCCACGTTCATCGCCTGCATGGTAGAGCCAATGGTTTCACCGATGCCGCCGGAGCCGGCAGCGGAGACGATGCCCTGGAAATCGGCGTTGGTGTTTACGAAGTTCTGCATGACGCCGGCCACAGGGGCCATGTTGGAATCGCTGGGTGTGGTGGCCTCGGACAGCTGCTTTCCGCCGTATTCGGCAATGGCTTCCCGGATGCCGTCATTGCGCAGAGCCATGGAGGTGCCTTCCGGGGCGTAGTAGGAGCACAGATTCTTGCAGCCGTATTCCTCCATGAGGATACGGGTCAGCTCCTTGGCGTTGCCGATGTCGTCGCCCAGGATGTTGCCCACAAAGTAGGGATTGGCGCGGACTTCTTTGTTGATGGTTTCGTCGCTCATGGTGCGAAGCAGCAAACCGAAATAAACGCCGTTGCTTTCACAAAGCTGTCCCAGCTTCTGAGAGGTGGTCTCGGCAAGAGGCAGGCAGATGATGCCGTCCACGCCGGCGGCGATGAGGTTTTCGGCGGCGGTGATCTGAGCGGTGGTGTCGTAATCGCCCAGGGAGAAGGTGATTTCGCACCCCAGGGCTTCTGCGGCATCATTCAGCAGGGAGTAGATTCTGCCGCCCAGAGTATCTTCCTTGCCGTACAGAATGACGCCGACGCTGTACTTACCGTCTTTGTTGGCGGTTTCGCCGGATGCTCCGCAGCCTGTCAGCAGGGACAGAACCATGACCAGAGCAAGAATAAGTGCTGTAAACTTTTTCATAATTGCCTCCATCTTATAATTTTTTTATTTTAAAGCGGTTGCTCTAAAATCAGACCTTATTGCTTCTGTCGAAAGTAAGGGCCACAATGGTCAGGAACAGAATGCCCTTGATGGCGAAAATGATTTCCGCGTGAACGCCCCAGATGACCAGACCATTGCTGAGAATATAGTAGGTCAGGGCGCCCAGCAGCGCACTGCGGAGCTTAACGCCGGAGCCGCCGGACAAAGGAGCGCCGCCCAGGGTCAGAACAATGATGGTATCCATTTCAAAGCTGGCGCCGGTCTGGGCGGAAACGCCGCCGCCCCGGACAATGGTCAAAAACGACGCGATACCCACACAGAAGCCGGAGGTCAGAAAAGCCAGAACCTTGTACTTCCTGGTATCAATGCCGCTGAGGAAGGAAGCTGTGGGATTGGAGCCGATGAGCCGGTTGTAGCGTCCTACCTTTGTGTAGTTATACAGGACGTAGGTAATTGCCAGAACCAGAGCGAGGGTAAGAACATAGAAGGGAGTCTGATCCAGCGCGCCATACATAGACGGACAGGTCAGTCCGCTGCCGGAAACCGATTGGACGATGCCCTTGCCAATGAACATGACGCACATTCCGGATACAAAGGCCGGCACGCCGATGACCACATGCACCATGCTGACCAGAAAGCTCAGCAGCATGCCGATGACAATGCAGGCGGGCAGCATCAGATAGGGATTCAGTTGGGAAATATAATAGCTCAGCAGACAACATAGCGCCATTTCACCGCCGATGGAGAAGTCCATGTTGCCATGGGCTAGTACGAAGGACGAGCCAAGAGCGCCGATCATCACGATCACAGACTGCCTCAGGATCGTCATCAGATTGGACGAGCGCAGGAATTTTCCATTGGTCGTTGTGGCAAACAGTACGATCAGCAGGATAAGGCCCAGATAGGGGAACAGATCCTTGATGGAGGGGTTCCATTTTTGGGCAATCCTGGTTTTCAGCGTTTTCATCATAATGTCACCTCAAATCATCTTGCGAATGATTTCGCTTTCTGTCAGGCCGTCTTTCCGATAAAACTCTCCGTTGATCCTGCCGTTTTTCATGATCAGGAGCCGGTCAGCCATACCGATCAGTTCGGGAAGCTCCTCAGAGATCATAATAATGGATTTCTGCTCCAGCTTCAGCTGCTCCATCAGGGCGTAGATGGTGGCCTTCACGCCGATATCGATGCCTCTGGTGGGACAGTCCATAATAAGGATGTGGGCGTTGCTTGCCAGCCATTTCGCCACAGCGACCTTCTGTTTGTTTCCGCCGCTGAGATCCCGGACATACTGACGGATATCCCGCATCTTGACAGACAGCTTGTCCGTTTCCCTCAAGGCCATTTCGGTTTCCTTTTTCTTGGACAGGAAGCCGTTTTTCATCAACTTGTCGGTGGCGGCGACGGTGACGTTGTCCTGGACGGAGGAGGACAGGAAGACAGACGCCTGATCCCGATCCTTGGGAATGTATGCGATTCCCAGATCAATGGCCTGACGGGGCCGGGTGATTTTCTGTCCGCTGGCGCAGTGGATCACCTCACCCTCGTCACAGGGCAGGGCGCCGAACATCATCTGGGCCAGATCGTGCATGCCGCAGTCGGTCAGACCACCGATGCCCAGGATCTCTCCCTGATGCAGCTGCAGATTGACGCCGCGGACACTGCGGCCCATGCTGACGTTTTTCACATCCAGCACCACGGTGTCGCTGTCCGGAATTTCTCCCACCGCGTCATCGCGGTAGTAGCTGTGGGTCAGGTCACGGCCGATCATGCACTGGCGGATCCGTTCCTCACTGAATTCGGCCTTGGGAACGGTGTCGATGTAGTGGCCGTCCCGGAGCACTGTGGCACAGTCACAGACCTCCATCAGTTCGTTTAGGTCATGGGTGATAAAGATCACGGATCGCTCTTCCTGCTTCATGTTCCGGATAATGCTGTAGATTTTTTCCCGGCCATACTGGGACAGGGCGGTGGTAGTTTCATCTACGATCAGCAGATCCGGATGGTCGGACATGGCCCGGATGACCTCCACCAGCTTCCGGTTCTCAAAGGACAATCGATCAATGACCTGGGTGGCGGCGATGTCCAACCCCATTTCATCCACCAACGCCTGGGCCTGGGCATTCATGGCCTTTTTGTTCACAGCGCCCCATTTGGTGAACAGGTGCTCTTTCCCAAGAAAAATGTTTTCAGCCACGGTCATACCGCTGATGGTGCCGGTTTCCTGCAGCAGGATACTAATTCCCTTACTTTTGGAATCCAGCAGGGAGCCGGGAGCGAAGGGCGCGCCCTTGAAGAGCATATGGCCGCTTTCCGGCTTCAGAATACCGGTGATCATATTGCACAGGGTAGACTTGCCGGAGCCATTTTCTCCGATCAGGCCCCGTACTTCGCCGCTGGGGATCGTAAAATCCACGTTGACGACTGCTTTTGTCGGCCCGAAGGATTTGGATATGCCGGTGCATTCCAGTAAGTACTTTTCTGCCATAAATGAAGATCCTTTCTTTTCGCGTATCGCAGCCACAGTAGCTTCAATTTCCGGGTGTTGTAATAAAGTATAGCATGGCGGTGATTAATTTTGTTGCCAAATCCATTGGTAAATATTGCATTTCTTGCTTTTTTGTGAGATAATAAAAAACAAGAGAATCCTGATAGAAAATGGGCATATAGCACAAATATCTACTCTATTTTTTATTAAATTTCACTAAATTATAGAAACAAAATAATTTTTCTAATTCGATAATGAAAAGATATTGAAAAAATTGCGGAGGTAAAAATGGCTAATACGAGAGATTTCCTGAGAACAATCCGCCCGCCGTACTTTGACGCCTTTTATTTTATTGACGATTCGCCGGAAAGCGCCTCCAGAATCGTGCCCCATCAGTTCTTTAAAATCGTGTTTTTCCTGGAGGGAGATGTCTACTATATCATTCAGGATCAGCGCTACGATCTGATCCCCGGCGATATTCTGATTGCGCCCCGTTACACTCCCTACTATTCCTATTCCCCCAATCGGCTTCCCTACCGCCGTCTGGCCATCTGGTTTACTCAGGAACTGCTGCTGTCCATTGATCCCAGCGGCAAGCTGAAGAGCTTTTATGAAAGACTGGATGAGACAAAAACCGGCGCGCGGTTCCGGTTTGCCCATAGCTACCAGAACGAGATTTTCAGGCTGGTATTTCAACTGGCCAGTGAGCGGGACTATGATAAACCCTTCGGCGACCTTATCACCACGGCATTGGCTTCTTTGGTGCTTATGGGGATTTACCGGGCTGTGAACTCCTCCGGCATCGAGGAAGTGGAGAATGAAGACACCTCCAAACTGATAAAAGAGGTGGTGGACTATATCAATGAGAATCTCCAGGGGGATTTATCTCTGGATATGATCGCGGAGCGGTTTTTCGTCAGCAAATATCACCTGGAACGGATATTTAAAAAACAGATGAGTATTACGGTTCACAACTATATTGTTCAGCGTCGTTTGACGCTTGCCCGGCAGAAGCTATATGATGGCGCTTCTCCAACAAAAATTTATAAGAACTGCGGTTTTTCCAACTACACTACCTTTTATCGCGCATTTCAAAAGATGTATGGCGCGACACCGAGACAGTTCAGCGAACAGGCGTCCGCTATTATCTTTTACAAGGGCAGCCATTCCTGGAATGCCTGGGGGAACATTTCGGAAGAAAATGAAGGAGTGCCAAAGGAAAGCTAAAGCAAAAAAGCGGGAGAAGCCGCGAGGAATCGTGATTTCTCCCGCCAAAAGACCGGCGGCAGGTTTTCCCTGTCGCCGGTCCTTGCAAAACGTTTATGCTGATATTCAATAAAAAACTTCAATTCGGAAGAATTGAAGTTTTTTATATGAAGATCATAA
>DEUP01000036.1 GCA_002362625.1 Clostridiales bacterium UBA3259 | reverse complement strand
GGGCCTGGAAGTTGCCCCGGATTCCCAGGCAGTACAGGACGCGAAGAAGCGACTGGACAAGGGCAAGGACTTGACCGGCGTGCAGGTGTGGGACCTTGTGAATGCCAACGAGCAGGCCATTCAGGCCCAGGCTGTTGGGGACCAACAGGCGAATGAGACTGAAAATGCCGAAAAAAACAGCTGGCGCAACGCGGCGGAGTATGCGAAACAGGGTGATCTGAATGCCATGGAGGCGATGGACCAGGCAGGGTTATCTGGGTCGGCGGGCCTGGCCCGGGCGAATCCACGGGGCTTTTGGAGAAGCTTCCAGGAGGCCATGAAAAGCGGGGCGAGCTATGACCAGGCGCTAATACGGGCGACATCGGACAGCACCATGCGGATCGTAGGCAATCAGATTCCCATGGGCACACTTCTGTATAACATAGGTGGCGATCCGAACAAGGCGGTAAGTCTAATCCATAACGCAATGACACAGAATGGTATTCGCATGACCCGTGGGGAATTGAATCTTCTTGGCATCGTAGCGGCGGAGGCTTCCGCTTATCAGCAGGACCCGGCTTTTCAACGAACGGTAGCTATTGAAATGCTGAAACAGGATTCGAAAGAAGCTGCGTGGACATCGGCCAGCGAGAGCCTTTGGCAGGAGGCAACGGATCGGGTCATTGAACACGGAATCGCGGATGCTATTGTCCAGGATATGGACCGAAAACAACCGGCGGAAGCAATTGACACCGAGGCAGTTTCGAAGTATGATAAAGAAAATAATCAGGAGGTATGGGAACATGGACCAGGAGAAATGGGTAACGATCAAATTTCCGAACTCATACAGGGTAGCTCCGGAGAGCAAGCTTCCAGAGATTCTACAGAAACGCGAAGAACTGATCGAACGTATGTCAAAGAAAATTCCTCGGGAACAGCTGGAGGAGATGTTTCGGTTCGAGATAGTGAAGGGCGAGGAATAAGCCGGGAACAGATGGTGCGGCTCCAGGGCACAGCCATTACGGATGCGAATGGTGCGCCAATTGCGTTGTATCATTCCACAGGAGATATGGGGTTCACTGTGTTCAAAAAAGGAGATGTGGGATTCCATTTTGGCACGGAGGAACAGGCGAGAAGCAGACGTAATTCGATGCAATATACCCAGGGGCGAACTTTCCGGGTGTACCTAAACATTCAGAACCCATTTCAGGCCAATGAGGATATCATGTGCTGGGATGCCCCGGTGGCAGCGGGATACCTTTATGGCGAAGGCATTCTTACCGATTCGGAGTATTTTGAACTGGCAAAATTGCGTGAGATGGAGGATAGCTATGATTCCCCGATGGCGGCACGGCTACGTGAAATGCTCAGAAGCAAAGGATATGATGGAATCGCCTATCCCAATGCCGTTGAAGGGGCCGGGCAGTCCTATATAGCCTTTGAAGATGCACAGATTATTCAGTCGGAGATTACATATTTCGGTTCGGAGGGTGAGAAGAAGCAGCAGAGCAAGGCAATGCCTACAGCTGATGAGGATAGTTCCAACCCCATAAAGGGTTGGTTAGTTGATGGAAATGTAGAAGCCGATAATACAAAACAGGGAGACTTGATCATCGGCAAAAGCCTTAGTGCCAAAGCTAAGAACTATCGAATCTATGACCCTGAATCTGGTGAATACTTTCTTTTTGTCGAAGGATCTCATATTCGCAATCCCAAGATATTCGCCGGCAAAGGTGGCGTAAAACCGCTTCGTCCGGAAGTGATTGAGGGCTTGACGAGAGAATACCCCACAGATAAACCATCTAACTGGCAACATTGCAAAGGCATTGGGACATTAGATTTCTTTGGCGAAGAAAGAGATGCTGAGGTGCATTGGTTTCAAGAGGAATCGGCAGGAAAACACAAGTTCAAAGTGAAAAAATGGATCGAATGAAAGGAGGTTACAATGCTATGGCTAATCCTTATGTAGGAATGAAGGTCCGTTGGCTTGGAGAAACGTCTTTTTTAATGCTCACCCATGATAAGATTTACACAGTCCTTTCCATTGAAAAAGATTGGTATCGTATCATAGATGACAGCGGCGAAGACTATCTCTATCCGCCTCAACTATTCGAGATTGTTGAGTAAATAGGTGGATACGCGTGAGTTTGCCCGGCGCTATGGACTGTCATTTAAATTTGATTCATGGGAACCTGTAAGGAGAAATATTGTACCTTATCAAGAAATGAAAATATATTTTGATCAAGTCCCGGAAGATGTATCATTTGATGATTACCCACCTGACACAGAGTTCATCTGGGACGATAGTCCGCTGAAGCGTGATCCGGAAACGTTTAAGCTTATTCGCCCGAAAAAGCGTAAGCTTATCTATCCGGAGGATCTTAAGGAGGAAGAGGAAGAGAAGTGACTTGCCGCTAATCGATCCAGTGAATTTGCTGAGCAAGTATAGGCGCATTTTCTTTTTAAGGCACGGCTAGGCTATAAGCGGATAGCCTTTTTGGAGAATGCTCTGTAGAGCTACGAATGAAATAAGGGAAAGCGGTCTGCTACGGCAGGCCGCTTTTTCTTGGTGCGGTACAATCCGCAAAACTATGCACAGAGTTTTCAGGAAGCCTTGAAAGGCGGGGCTAGTTACGACCAGGCGCTGATACGGGCAACATCGGAAGTTACAATGAAGTTCGTAGGCAGGCAAGTTCCTATGGGCCCACTGCTGTATAACATAGGTGGCGATCCGAACAAGGTGGTAAGCCTAATCCATAACGCAATGACACAGAATGGTATTCGTATGACCCGTGGGGAATTGAATCTTCTTGGCATCGTAGCGGCGGAGGCTTCCGCTTATCAGCAGGACCCGGCTTTTCAACGAACGGTAGCTATTGAAATGCTGAAACAGGATTCGAAAGAAGCCGCATGGAAATCGGCCAGCGAGAACCTTTGGCAGGAGGCAACGGATCGGGTCATTGAACACGGAATCGCGGATGTCATTAGCCGGGATGTCGGTCAGGAGCAGGAGGCATGGGGCTATGGGCCTGGAGAAATAGGCGATTATAATGCATTGGAGCAAACGCAGGAGGAACAGGTTTCATATGCAGAACAGGATCCTGCACGGATGGCAGAGGCCACTGATAAAGAGAATGATTGGTCAAGCACATCCTCACAGCAGGTAAGTAAGGGAGAAAAAGGAGCACTGATTTCATATGCCGCAGAAAAGGGAGTTATGATCCCAGAATTGAAACAGTTTGACGGAGATCCAACATTGTTAAAGGCAGAAATAGATGCCTTGAGTGATGTTAGAAGCAAATTTCCTGTTGGGAAAAAGGTGATTTTGAGTATAAGCCAGTCTATTCCTGCTGAGGATTTCGCATCGACCTATAATGAGCATATCACATTGAATGCCAAGGTTCTCAGGAACAGAACAATCACGGAACATAATATTCGGTCAGGTGGAATGTTTGCGGTATCAAAACTTGAGGATATTGTAGTACATGAATACGGGCATATAATAGCAAATGCGAAAGGAAATAGAGGACTTGAAATCGCCCAAAAAGCATACTATAATATAACCAAGATTGATACAAGTATGGATGAAATCATTGATTTTCTTAGGGAAAATATTTCGCCGTATTCTATTTCTTACGTTGAAAATCGTAAAAATAGAGCTTATTTTAATCAAAAAAAGTATACGGAAATTATTCCAGAAATTTTGGTAAAGCATAATAATTGCCCAAGTGACTTTACAACCGAGTTTATACGTTTATTAGAGGAGGTCTTCGCATGAGAAAAATGGATTTTTATTGGCAAAGTAATCGTAAATGGTGGGAAATCCGAAATGGTATTCCTGTTGTAAGGGGCGATGCACCAATAGAAGCAAAAGAAAGCTATGAAAGATATCTCGACCAAATAGAAGAATACGAACGTGAGAATGAGCGGAGAAGGAAGCTGGAGGAAGCAGGTCTGGATTGGTGACGCCCCTATAGCGCTACAAATAAAACAAAGCGGCCTGCTGCAAACTGCATCTCGTCAAGAACTCAATGAAATAAATCTATTCATTGCCGGCAACCGGTATTGGTTGGAGGGATAATATGTGCTGCTATGTAATTACCAACTTTCCGGACGATGAGATTTTTCACAAGCAATGTCGAGCACTGGAAAAGCGCATACCCGACCTGCAGGGGGAGAAGCTTTTGGAGGATGTGGATGGGACGCTCATTCAGATTTATCACCATCCTAAGGGCAAAATAGAAGTATGGAGTGAGGCACTGGATGGTGTGGATATTCGTTCTGACTTTAACATACTTCCCTATTTCGGAAAAAATGCGTGGACAGGTGAAGCATACAGGTTCCAAGTTCATGACATGGTGCGGATTAAGAAAACAGGTGCAATTGGGCAAATTAAGGACGTCTTTTTCCGCATGAATGGGGAAGTAAGGTATGACGTGGAAGGTCATAGAAAGGTTATCCGGAAAGGTGTGAGTGAGAGCCTTTACCGTGCTGAGGAATTGGAAAAGATTGGCTAAGGAGAATCCATAGGGATACGAATGGAATAAGGGAAAGCGGTCTGTTGCGGCAGGCCGCTTTTGGCGTGCCGGGGAGCGCCGCGGCGGGGACAGACCCAAAAAGATTCATCACACAGCAGGTTCACAAACCGCATTTTCTGGTTGACTTTTCTTCGCTTTTTTACTACAATAAACAGGTAAATAATCCTCTTATATGACTGACGGATAACGCGGGGAACCGCAGGGGAGTGTAAGAGAGTGTGTGCCGACCGTCTGGGCAATTCAGCTTCGCACTGGATTACCCTTTTTTTGTTTTCCGGTGCGCGAAGAAAAGAAAATGAAAGAGGTGCGCTATGAAAAAAATCAAAACTCTCTCCGAAGGCGATTTTCTCAAGGTGTTCTTTGCCTTCCTCAGCCTGTGCTTTCTGGTGGCGGCGGTGTGCATGCCGGACCGGAGCACCATGTTTTCCGGCCTGTGGCAGATCCTGAGCCAGCCCGGAAAAATCTCCACCAACTACTTCGCCCTGGGCGGCTACGCGGCCACCTTCCTGAACATGGGCCTGGTATGCGCCATTGCCCTGGGGCTGTTTTTGGTATTCAGGGGTACCCCCAATAACGTCTCCACTTTGGCGGTAATCCTAACCACCGGCTTCGGATCCTGGGGCATCAACATTCTGAACATCTGGCCCACCATCTTCGGCGTGATGATCTGCGCGCTGGTGAAGAAGGAAAAGTTCGGTACCCAATGTAACGCCATGCTGTTCTCTACCGGTATCGCTCCCCTGATTTCCGATCTGATGGTGCGCTATCCCCACGGGGAGGTGGTGGGCTTCAACCTCACCGGCGTGCTTCTGGCGCTGTTTGTGGGCTTCCTGATCGGCTTCTTCCTGCCCGCGGGGCTAATTCATTCCCCCAAGGTACATAAGGGCTTCGACCTGTACAGCGCCGCCCTGCCCATTGGCATGACCGCCTTCTTCTTACAGGCTGCTCTGTTTAAGACCATGGGCGTTGATCTGCCTGCGGCTCCGGACGCCTCCACGTTGAAGGTGGCCTCCCAAATGACCGCCAATGTGTTCTGCATTGTGGTGTTCGGCATCTGCATTGTGGCGGCGTACCTTCTGGGCTGCAAGCCCAGGGACTACTGGCGTCTGCTGACGGATCCCGCTCTGGTGACCAACTTCTCCTCCACCTACGGCAACGCGGTGTTCCTGATGAATGTGGGCGTATTCGGCCTGTTCATTCTGGGCTACTATAACCTGATCGGGGCCACCTTCAACGGTGTGACCTTCGGCATCGTCTTCTGTATGCTGGCCACCTGCAATTCCGGCTCCCATCCCGGCAACGTCTGGCCCATTATGCTGGGCTACTTCCTGAGCTCTCTGATTTTCGGCTGGCTGTCCGCCCGGCTGGGCGGCAATTTCGCCATGACCATCAACGCCCAGGCCATCTGCGTGGGTCTGTGCTACGCCAATGGCTTAAGCCCCATTGCGGACAAGTACGGCTGGCAGTTCGGTGCCCTGGCTGGTGGGATGCACTACCTGCTGGTGACCTCTGTGCCTGCCCTCCACGGCGGCTACTGCCTGTACAACGGTGGCTTTACCGCGGCGCTGATCTGCATTATTCTGGTGCCCCAACTGGAGAAGTTCCTGAAAACCAAGGAAGAGCGCCGGGCGCTGAAAGTAAAGTGAGAATTTTTCAAAGGCCGTCTCATGGGAGACGGCCTTTGCTATATTGACCAAAAGCTGTAAATGAATTTTGTCACTTCTGCCCATGGACAAAGGGCGTTTTGCCTGATACCATAAGGAGCGAAGATCCTGACATTAAGCGAAAACGCTGCGTGAAAGGTGGGAATCGGCCAACTCTCCAGGGGAACACTCGCTGGGGCTTTCCTGCCGTGCCCGAATCGGGACAGCGGCAGGTTTTTATTTTGGGAGGGAATTTTAATGGAAACCAGAGTGGCGGTTATGAGTATCATCGTGGAAAAGGCCGAGTCGGTGGAAAATCTGAACGGCATTCTCCACAGCTACGGGGAATACATCATCGGAAGAATGGGTATCCCATATCGGAAGCGGAACATTAACGTCATCGCCATCGCCCTGGACGCTCCTCAGAATACCATTTCCGCCCTGTCCGGCAAGGTGGGAAGCCTGCCCGGGGTCAGTGTGAAAACCGCTTATTCCAGTATCATCAGTAAATTGGAAGGAAATGAAGAAAATCATGGGTAAAAAAGTTCGTTGGATTACGGAAACCGCTGTGCTGCTGGCGCTGCTGGTGGTGTTTCAGGCGGTCACCCGGCCCTTGGGCCAGCTGGTCACCGGCTCCTGTGTCAATGCCGTGCTGGCGGTGGCGGTCTTGCTGGCCGGCATGAGCGGCGGCGTTACCATAGCGCTCATCTCTCCCGTGCTGGCCTACCTGCTGGGTATTGCGCCTCAGCTGGTTACCGTCCCCGCCATTATGGCAGGCAACACCGTGTTTGTGGTGCTGATGGGGCTGATCGCCGGGAAGGGGATGAATGTGGGTACCCAAGCCGCGGCCTGGCTGCTGGCGGCCATTGCCAAGTTTGCCACGCTGTATATTTTGGTGGTGAAGATCATCTGCGGCGTGGCCTCCGGGCCCCTGCTCTCCTCCGGAACTCTGAAGGCTCCCATGCTGGAAAAGCTGCCGGGGATGTTCGCCTGGCCCCAACTGGTCACCGCACTGATTGGCGGCGGCGTCGCCCTGCTGATCGTTCCGGTACTGCGCAAAGCCCTTCGCCGATAAGCAATGAGGTCGTCTCACGAAAGCGTGAGGCGGCTTTTGCGCGCTTAAAGGCCCCTCAAGGCCCTCTCAGTCACGGCGCAAAAGCGCCGCGACTGCTCCCCCGAGGGGAGAGCCAAGGGGCCGATTCAAAATCTTAACCATTTCAAAATTCAGGAAGCACCCCCTTGCCTCTCCCTCCGGGAGGGGCGTCACGGAATAAGCCGTGACGGAGAGGGAAAAAGCCAAGGCTGTCTCGTTGAGACAGCCTCATGCTTTATACTTCTACATAGCCGCACAGCAGCTTCAACGTGTTATACACCCCGTCAATGTGGCTGCGCTCATAGCCGTGGCTGGCGTAGACACCGGGGCCGATGAGGCCGTGGCGAATGTCAAAGCCGGCCTTCAATGTTACATCCACGTCGGAGGAATAGTGGGAATACACGTCCACGGCGTATTCCGCGCCGGTCTTTTTGGCGGCGTCAATGAGCTTGCCCACCATGATGTAGCTGTAGGGAGTGAAGGCGTCCTTGGCGCAGATGCTGACCATCCGCTCGGTGCAGCTTAAGCCTTCGCCTACGCAGCCCATGTCCACAGACAGACCCTCGGTGACGCCCTGGGGAACGGGACAGGCGCCGCCGTGGCCAACTTCCTCGTAGACGGTGATATGGACGTAAACATGGCGCTTGGGAGTAATGCGGTTGTCGGCAAGGTATTTGGCAAAGCCCAGCAAGATACCCACGGACAGCTTGTCGTCCAGGAACCGGCTTTTCAGGTAGCCGCTGTCCGTCCGGCGGGTACGGGGATCAAAGCACACAAAGTCGCCGACTTCGACGCCCAGATCCCGGCAGTCCTGCTCGCTGCGGACATCCTCGTCCAGAACAACCTCCGTGGAATCATAGTCCCGCTTGGCCTCCCGGACATTGCCGTTGACGTGGACGGAGGCGTTGATCAGCTGGAAGGTGCCGTCAATGATCTTCCCGCTGCGGGTATAGACCTTTACGTTCTCCGTCTCGCCATAGGCGGCGGGGAGACCGCCTAAGTTTACAATGCGCAGACGGCCGTCTCCTTTGATCTGAGCCACCATACCGCCCAGGGTGTCAATGTGGCCCTGGAGGAGAAGGCCGTCTTCATCGTCTTCGCCGCCCAGGTCAACGAGAACGCCGCCCTTGGTGGTCATTTTCGCGGAAAAGCCCAGGGAGGAAAAGCGGTCCAGCACCCATTTGGCGGCCCGGTCGGTAAAGCCCGTGGGGGAGTCGATGGCAAGCAGGGTGGCTGCCTGCTCCCAGGAATAGTCTGCATAGGATGGATTCAGCATAAAAAACACTCCGTTTCGTTTTGTTTCTCACAGTATAGCACAAAGAAAGAAAAAAGTCACCCCTGAGAAAGAATAATCGTTCGGTAACCCATTTTGCAGCCGGGTGTGCTACAATGGGGGCAGAAAGAGAAAGAAGGGTTCATACATGGCAAATCGGATTTTGGTAGTAGAGGACGACAAGGCCATCGCGGGAGCGGTGGCACTGAACCTACAGCGTGTGGGCTACGAGGTGAAGGTATTCTACGACGGCGGGGAAGCGGCCGATTCCCTGAAGGCGGACCATTCCTTTGACCTGGCCCTGCTGGATATTATGCTGCCCGGGATTGACGGCTTTCAGCTGCTGGAACACATGCAGCGCAACAACATCCCCGTGATTTACATGACGGCGAAAACCGACAGTGAAAGCGAGGTCCGGGGCCTGCGGGACGGGGCGGAGGATTACATCGTCAAGCCCTTTGCCATTGAGACGCTGCTGATTCGCATAGAGAAGGTGCTGGAACGGACGGGCCGCCTGAACCGGGTTTATCGGTTCCGGGACATCACCCTGGACGCCGAGAACCGGACGGTGAATCAGGCCGGGGAACCGGTGGACTTGACGCCCCTGGAATTTGACGTGCTGCGGATGCTGATGAAAAACAAAAACCGCACCGTGTCCCGGGAGTACATTTTGAATGAAATTTGGGGCGAAGACTACTTCGGCGACCTGCGGACGGTGGACGTCCGGGTGGCGGGTCTTCGGAAAAAGCTGGGGCTGACCACGGAAATCCGGGCCATCTCCAAAACCGGCTATCGATTGGAGGAACGAAAGCTATGAAGCTATGGAAGAAAATATCCCTGATCTGCGGCGGGATCCTGGTGCTTGCGGTGGCGGTGTGCTCCGCCGCTCAGCTGAAACAGACCCGGGATACCCTGTATGCCCAGGCAGAGGACAGAATTCACCAAAAGTATGTAAATTTGAGCCAGCGCTTTGAGGACATGGTTGCCTATTACCAGGGGGACAGCGGCACCCCGGCGGCGAGAAAGGCCATGCTTCACTACTGCTTTACCCGGCTGGCAGATTCCAACTGTATTTTGATTGTAGAAGGGGAGAAGGTGTGGTCCTGGCTGGACATGGATCCGGTGAAATTGTGCCCGGTGAAGACCCCGGACGGGGCCTACCACGCCCCTGCCCGAGTCAAGGGGGACGGCTTCCTGCTGGAAGGGGGCGAGCTGCGGCTGGCCCTGGCCGGAAGCCCCGAATGCCTGATTTATGTCCGGGAGGATACCGCCCCCTTGGAGGAGATGCTGGGGCAGATGGGAAGGCGGTTCCTGGCCGTGGGAACCGGGTGCGTCCTGGCGGGGCTGGTGCTGATTGCCCTGCTGGTGGGCACGTCTATGAAGCCTTTGAGAAAGCTCCAATCCGCCGCTTCGGAAATCGCCGCCGGGAACTATGACCGGCGGGCGGAGGTGTCCACCCGGGACGAGGTGGGGGCCCTGGCGGTGAGCTTTAACCACATGGCGGAGAACGTGGAGGCCCACGTCCGGGAGCTGACCGAGGCGGCGGAGCGGCAGCGGCTCTTTACCGGGGCGGTAACTCATGAGTTTAAAACGCCCCTGACGGGAATTCTGCTGAACACCGATTCCCTTCTGAATACCTACATGACCGAGGAGGAGCAGCAGGAGGCGTTGGGAGCCATCCAGTCCCAGGGACAGTGGCTGGAACGGCTGGTGCAGAAGCTTCTCAAGCTGCTGACGCTGAAGCAGGAGATCACCCTGGAACCGGTGTCCGCTAAGGAGCTGCTCCAGCAGGTGCGGGAAAGCACGGCGGAGGTATTAAAGCAGCGTGGGGTGAAGCTGGACATTCAGTGTGGCAGTGAAACCTACCAGGGGGACGGGGATCTGCTTCGGTCAGCCCTGGTGAACCTGGTGGACAATGCCAGCAAGGCGTCCAAGCCCGGGCAGACCGTGTGGATCACCGCCAGCGACCACCGATTGGAGGTGGCGGACCAGGGTGCGGGCATCCCGACCGAGGCCTTGAAGCACATCACCGAGCCCTTCTACATGGCTGACCGCTCCCGGAGCAAGCATCAGGGAGGCGTAGGCCTGGGGTTGGCGTTGGTGAAGGAAATCGTAAGCGCCCACGGGGGCAGCCTGGAAGTGGAAAGCACCCCGGGTATCGGAACCATTGTACGGATCAAATTCAAATAGAAATGAGGGTTAAGTATGAAACAACTGATTTGTGTGCTGCTGGCGGCGCTGATGCTGCTGCTACTGTTCACAGGATGCGGGAAAACGGAGGTGCCCATTGTCAAGGGGGAACCGGAAGCCACCCTTGCCAAGGGCACGGAATGGACGGCGGTGCCCCAGGAGAAGGTAAATTATGAAGTCCCCGCCCGGTTCACCGGGGAGTGGACGGGAATCGACGATACCTTCACCGTAACAGCAGACGCGGAAATTCTCCTGCCGGAGGATGTGAGTCTGCTCAGTACGGCGAAGGTGACCCGCCGGGGCTTTACCCAGGAACAGGCGGACAAGGTGCTGGAGGTGTTTCTGAAAGGGAACCCTCTCTACAAGAAGGTGGATCTGACCAAAGAGCAGTGTCAGGGGCTGGTAGAGAAGTACGAAGCCATCCTCCGGGGAGAGAAGCCCTATGAAGGTGACGGCACCATTGACCGGGTGCCGGGACTGATCGAGATGTACAAAAATGCCATGGAGACAGCGCCCCATGCTGGGGAGAAAATTCTGGCGGACACCAAATTCCACATGGCGGAAAGACCGCTCGCCGCAACGGCAGATAATCCGTTTGAGAGCATTGAGGGCTACGCTGAGGTGGATGGGAAAACGATCCGTTGCAGGTTTCAAAATTCCACGGATTATGCCATTTGGAATGACAGAATCCAGGTTTGGGAGGAAGGCTACGCCAACATGAGCGGCGGCGTGTTGGTTTCGGGGGATTCTTATGACGCAATACACGACGGGAAAGACATCTCTTTTTCCGGAAATGAGCAGACGCTGAAAGTTGGAAATGATCTGATGGAAGCGCTGGGGCTCAGCGACTATACCTGTGACCGGATCATTCCGATGCAGTATGCCCATGAGGTCTTGAACGAAGATCGCTGGGAACAGGAAGCCTCCGGGGAAAATGGATACCTCCTGGAATATGTGCGAAAGATAAACGGCCTGCCCCTGACAATGACCAACTTTGACGGTACAGCCAGCGAAGAAAACGCGACTTATATCGGCACCTGGCCATATGAATGGATTCAGCTTTTTGTGCTGGGAGACCGGGTGGTTTACTTCCACTGGGAGAGCCCCGATGAAGTGACGGACATCCAGCCCGCCGGGAAGCTGATGGACTTCCAGCAGATTCAGGAGGTCTTCGCCAAGATGATCTTCGTGAAAAACGATTACTACCGGGAAATCAACCAAAAGAACGGCTTTCCCACCTTCCAGGACCTGGACATTGACAAGGTGCAGCTTACCCTGATGCGTGTCCGGCCCAAGGACAGCGTGACGGAAGGCAGGATTATCCCGGTCTGGGATTTCTGGGGCACCGAAACGGCAAGATGGAATCAGGGCGACGGGGAGAGGACCGGCGAGCCCCGCTACGGTGTGCTCCTTTCCATTAACGCCATAGACGGCACCCTGGTTGACCGGGAAATCGGTTACTAAAGAGAAAGAAGGGAAACTCTATGAAACAACGTATTTGCGGCATGCTGGCGGCATTCCTGCTTCTGCCCATGTTCACCGGCTGTGCCAGCAGTCAGACGACACAGACCCTCCCGGGGATTCCTCCGGCCACGGAAACCCAGGAAATGAGACTGCAAAAGGCGAAAGAAGACTATGAAATCCCAGAACGGTTCACTGGGGAATGGACGGGCCTGGAAGACACCTACTTTGTAAAAGCCGACGCCGACATTCTCCTGCCGGAGGACATAAGCAAGCTCTGCACTGCCAAAGTAAAGCGCCACACCTTTACCCAGGCGGAGGCGGATAAGGTGCTGGAGGTGTTCCTCAAGGGAAATCCCCTCTATGAGAACATCTACGCCACCAAAGAAAGCCTGCAAGAGAGTTTAGAGCATTATGAAGCCATTCAGCGGGGCGAGATCCCCTATGAGCATGACGGTACCATTGACGATGTGCCCGGTATCATTGAGCGGCTCAAAAAGCAGATAGAGACAGCGCCGAATGAGGGAGAGAAGTTCCTGGCGGATACAAAATACCATCCGGAGAAACTGGCGGAAGGAGTGGTGCGCTATGGCGGAAATCCTGACGAGCGGGTGATCCGGGGCTATGCGGAGGTGGACGGGAGGATTCTTCAGTGCAGCTTCTGCAACTCCGGCGGCGACGGCTGGGACTACATCAAGGTCTGGGAGGAGGGATTCGGCGATACGGCCAACCGCACAGCCGGGATCACCTGGGAAACCCGGGACAATATCCTCTACCAGCGCACCGCCTCCACCGCCGGAAGGGAACAGGAAGTAAAGGTGGGGGACGACCTTGTAGCCGCCCTGGGGCTGCAGGACTATGTCTGTGACCAGATTTACGACGTAGACTTCACTGGGGAAAACGGGATCGCCACGGGGGAAAAGGGCCTCCTGCTGGAATATGTCCGGCAGGTGAACGGTCTGCCCCTGACCAAGACCACCTATGACGGCGGTGCCAGCGAGGATGGGGCGGCCGACATCGGCTCCTGGGAGTATGAAAAGCTTCAGGTGTATGTGCTGGGCGACCGGGTGGTCTGCTTCTCTTGGGAAAACCCCTATGAGATCAGCGATGTGCAGAGCGCCGGGGAGTTGATGGACTTCCAAGCCATTCGGGAGGTCTTCGGCAAAATGATTTTTGTGAAGAACCATTTCTGGCTGGAAGCCAACAAGGTAAACGGCTTTGACGTGATCCATAATATGAACATTGACAAGGTGCGGCTGGCCCTCATGCGCATTCGTCCCAAGGACAGTGTCACCGAGGGTACCATTATCCCGGTGTGGGACTTCTGGGGCAGTGTGACAGGAAAAGCCGGAGACAAGGAGCACGAGCACCTGGTTTCCAGTGAGGAACACTACGCCGTTCAGCTGACCATCAACGCCCTGGACGGCACCCTGGTAGACCGGGAAATCGGCTATTAACGAAAAGGCCCCGATTCTCATTTCCGTGAGAATCGGGGCCAAGGCATTATACTGTGAGATTTTGGATCCACTTGCCTTGCCTCAGCATAAACACGCCGATGGCGCATTTGATCAGCTCCAGGCTCTGGCAGACGATATACAGGGGGAGAATGGAGATGGAAGTGAACCGGCTGAGACAGAAGGCGATGGGCACGCACACGGCCCACACAAAGCAGCTGTCAAACAGGAAGGTGACAAAGGTCTGGCCGCCGGAACGGAGGGTAAAATAGGTGGCGTTGGTGTAAGCGTTGAAGGGCATGACACAGGCGGCAATACAGATCAGCTGGGTGGCCAGGTGCCGCACCTCTGCCGTGGTGTTGTAAATATGGGGGAACAGGCCGGAGACGGAGATCACCAATGCCCCGAACACAATGCCGGAGGCTACGGACAGGGCAATGAGCTTCCGGTTGGTGTCCCGCACCTGGGCTTCCTTGGCGCCGGAGCCCAGCATCTGGCCCATAATGATGCCCACGGAATTGCCCATGGCCAGGAACACCACACTGCCCAGGTTCCACAGGGTGCTGGAAATGTTCATGGCGGGTACCACGTCCAGGCCGCAGGTGGAGTAGCACTGGTTCAGCAGGGCCATGCCGGTGGACCAGAGGGTCTCGTTGAAAAGCAGGGGCATTCCCTTGACGCAGATGGACCCCAAAAGCTTCGCCGGGATCCGGAAGGAGCGGTATACTCCGGTGATGTAGGTGTTGCGGCTGGAATGGGTGTGGGTCCAGCCGGCTACGATCAGCAGCTCCACAACCCGGGAGATCACGGTGGCTAGGGCCGCGCCCTCCACGCCCATGGCCGGAGCGCCGAAGTGGCCGAAGATCAGCACATAGTTAAGGCACAGGTTTACCAGCACGGCTATGACGCCGCCCACCATGGGTACCACCGTCTCTCCGGTTTCCCGGAGGGTGCTGGAATAGGTGTTGGTCAGGGCGAAGGGAAGCAGCCCAAAGAGCATGACGTGAAGGTACTTCAGGCCATACTCCAAGGTTCCGGCGGCGGCAGCGGCGTCCCCGTCCCCGGTGAGGTAAAGCCCGATGAGCTGAGGCCCCAGGGAAAGGAACAGCGCCGTGCCCAGGGCGGAGAGAAGCGCGCAGATGTAAAGCTTAAACCGGAAGGTGTGGCGAATGCCTTCGTCATCCCCGGAGCCGTAGAACTGGGCGGTGAAGATTCCCGCGCCGGAGCTGGCCCCGAAAATGGACAGGTTGAAGACGAAGAGCAGCGTATTCACAATGGATACGCCGCTCATGGGAATGGTTCCCACCTGGCCCACCATAACGTTGTCCAAAAGATTGACAAAGTTGGAAATGCCGTTTTGAATCATAATGGGGACGGCGATCCCCAAACAGCGGCGGTAAAACGCCCTGTCACCAATATAACGCTGAAACATGAATAACCTCGATTTCTATGTATCGTATTAAAAAAAAGACAAAGAAAAAGCGGGGTGGAAGCTGTATCCCACCCCGCGTGCTGCTGCCTTAGATCTCCCGGCCTGCCATGAAGACACGCTTATCGCTGTAGGCTTCATCCGTGATGATGAAGTCCGCCATCTTCCCTTCCGCAATGGAGCCAATCTCCAGATCCGCGCCAATGGCTTTGGCGGGGTTGAAGGTGGCGGCACGGAGGGCCTCCTCTTCAGGTACGCCCCAGGAGATGGTGTTTTTTAAGCAGGTCCACAGGTTGGTGGCGGAGCAGGCAATGGTACCGTCGGCCAGTCTGGCCACGCCCTCCCTCAGCCAGGCGTCCTGGCCGCCCAGCTGGAACTGGGTTCCTTCGGGCATACCGGCGCAGCGGCCGGAGTCGGAGACCAGTATCATCCGGTTTTTGAACATGGTGAAGGCCAGCCGGACGGAGGCGGGATGGATGTGATAGCCGTCACAGATGATCTCGGCCTGAACCTTGGGATTTTCCACGGCGGCGGGGATGACGCCGGGGTTGCGGTGGTGGATGCCGGGCATGGCATTATACAGGTGGGTCAGATGGGTCACGCCCGCGTCAATGGCGGCCTTGGCGTGATCGTAGTCGGAATCGGTATGGGCGATGGACACGGTGCAAAGCTTGCTGGCCTGCTTCACAAACTCGGCAGCGCCGGGAAGCTCCGGGGCGATGTCCACAATGCGCACCAGGCCGCCGCAGTCCTCGTAGAGCTTCCGGAAGCCCTCAAAGTCCGGCTCCTTCAGATAGTCCGGGTTCTGGGCGCCCCGCTTCTTGTAGGAAAAGTAGGGGCCTTCCATCTGGATGCCCATGATCCGGGCGTGACCCAGGGGGCACTCGTCGGCAAGACGCAGGGCGGTCTCAAAGGCCTTTCCCAGCACGTCATAGGGCAGGGTCATGGAGGCGGGAGCGAAGGAGGTGACGCCGCAGCTTGCGTAGTAGGCAGCCATTTTTTTCAGGCCTTCGTAGTCGCCGTCGGAGAAGTCAGCGCCGGAGTTGCCGTGGCTGTGCACGTCCACCAGGCCGGGGATGACGGTGGCGCCCTTCAGGTCAACGGCGTTCTCTGGGACATCCTTGGGCAGAACCTGAGCGAACCGGCCGCCGGACACCTCAAAAGCACCGGTATGGAACTGAAAGTCGGAGGTAAAGATCCGCGCATTTTTGAAAAACATAATCCAGATCTCCTTTATATTCGAATTTACCACTATGGTATCACGGAGCGGCAAAAAAAGCAATCCAAAACCGGGAAATTTGTTTGGAGCACGGTGCGGAAACGGCCTGCCTTTTTGCCATTTTCGCCAGAGAGCGGGGCTTTTCCCATTGCCAAGACGGCCCACCCGTGGTAGAATGAGGAAAGCAGAAGGGAGACAGGACTATGATTGTGAAAAAAGACTTTGTTTACACCCCAAAGGGAAAGAACCGTCCCCTGCACATCTATCTGCCGGAGGGCTACGGCCTGTCCCGGGAGCGGTATCCGGTGATGTATTTCTTTGACGGACATAATCTATATAGCGACGAGGACGCCACCTACGGCAAGTCCTGGGGCCTGAAGGCGTTTCTGGACGGCTGGGAAAAGGATATGATCGTGGTGGGCATGGAGTGCGGCCACGACGGACAGGAGCGGCTCAGCGAATACCTGCCCTACGCCGCGGAGGAGGTTGGCTGGCTTTCCGGCTTTGAACCCATGGGGGAGAAGACTATGGACTGGATCGTGGAGGAGGTGAAGCCCTTCATCGACAGCCATTACCGCACCATTCCCTTCCGGGAGTGCACCGGCATTGCCGGTTCCAGCATGGGCGGTATTATGGCGTTGTACGCGGCGGTGCGCTACAACCGGTGGTTTTCCAAGGCCGGATGTATTTCCTCTGCCATGGGCTTCTGCATGGGGGCGCTGATGGCGGATATCGCCGCCTTGGACTTAAGCCCCGATACCCGGGTGTATCTGTCCTGGGGCACCCGGGAGGCTTATGGCCTGGAAAACCAGGAGGAAGAGGACCGGAGCAGCTACACCTACCGGTGCAACCAGGCCGCGGCGGACCGTTTGACAGAGCTGGGAGCAGCCGTCTGCCTGCGCTGTCAGGTGGGCGGCGGCCATCGGGAGGCGGACTGGGAAAGATTGGTGCCTGAGTTTATGAACTTCCTGTGGATGGAATAAAGGAGAAGCGTATGAACTACTATCGCATTGGTTACGCCATGAACCAGGGGCTGCTGGTCATGACCCCCCAGGCCGCCCGGCAGTTGACCCACCTGAATCTGGCCTTTGGCAGAATCGAAGCAAACTCCCTGACCCTGCACATGCTGCCGGACATTGGCCGGATCGCCCGGATCCGGCAGTGGAATCCGAATCTGAAAATTGTCCTCAGCGTAGGGGGCTGGGAGGGAGACGGCTTCTCCCAGACGGCCATGACGGAGGCAGGGCGGAGAACCTTTGCCCAAGCCTGCCTGGATGCTGTCCGCACCTATGGCCTGGACGGCATCGACATCGACTGGGAATACCCATGCAGCAGCGTTGCGGGGATCGCCTCTGACCCCAGGGATCGGGAGAACTTTACCCTGCTTTTGCAGGCCCTTCGGGAGACGCTGGGACCGGACAAAATTCTTTCCGTGGCCATGGGAGCCGCTGAAAGCTGCGTCCGGAATACGGAAATGGACAAGGCGGCAAGGCTCCTTAACTATGTTCAGCTGATGACCTACGACATGGCCGGAGAGTTCCCGGGAAGAACCGGCCATCACGCGGGTCTGGCCCTGTCCAGGCAGGTGGTGAAGCGGTACCATGAGGCTGGGGTGCCCTATGAAAAAATGGTGCTGGGAGCGGCCTTTTACGGCAGGCACTTCACCGTGTACGGAACAGAAAACAACGGCCTGAACCAAAAAGCGGGGGAGGGGCTGCCCGGACCCGCTTTTGGGGAGATTACAGAGGACTACCTGAGGGTGAACGGCTATGAGCGGTTCTGGGACGAAGAAGGGGAAGGGGCCTATCTCTTCAACGGAACCACCTTTGTCAGCTACGAATCTCCGGAATCCATCCGCCGAAAGTGCGCCTATGTGAAGGAAATGGGCATGAAGGGGATTATGTACTGGGAGCAGAGCTGTGACCCGGAAGGGGTTCTGCTGAGTGTGATTTCGGAGGTTCTGGGATAAGAAAAATCAGCAGGAAGAAAGCTTCCTGCTGATTTTTGCTTGTCAGAAGTAATCCGTGATCCACATGGGCTTCTCATAGAAGACCTGGGAAAGCGCCTCCAGGCTGCCTGCCACTTCCAGTCCACTGAGATACCCGTCCGCCTCCCGGATGCCGCATGTGCCGGCAATCAGGGCGGAGAAGGCGGAAATGGTCAGCAGGGCATCAGGGACGTTTTCCGTGCGCTCCACGGACAGCGCCTGCCCGTTTTTGAAGGTTACGGTGAAGCGGCCTGTATTTTCCGGGATCTGAAGATCCTGAATTTCCAGGGTTACGGCGCCGCTGCCCAGGTAGGCGGCCTTTTCCAGCACCTCCGGAACGTTGATCACCCGCACCATGCCGTGGCTTGCCAGGTTTTCCCATTTTACGGCGCCCTGGGACCACTCCGGCATGAGATACTGCCAGGCGCGGATCACAGGGGTTTTGAATTTTGCGTAGGTATGGTCGGCGGACAGGCTTTTGAACAGCGCCATGGCGGTGAGAAAGCCGGACTTCCCGGAAAAGCAGAACCGGCTGCATTGCAGGTTCCGGCCGTCAGGCTCATTTGCCGGCCGGAAGGTGACATAGGCTGTAGGCTTATCCGCCTCGTCATAGCAGACGTAGGTGAATTCCTGCTTTACCGCGGGATTGGACTGGGATACCCAGAGGTAATCCGACGGCCTGTGGCGCACCATCATGTTGTATTTGTGTTCCCAGAGGGCGTCCAGGGCCTGGATTTCCCGGGTCTGGGGATGGGCTTTCTCCACCAAACGGAAGGTGCCGCCTGCCTTTAGGGGACTGAGCCTGGACAGGTCGATTTTCCACTGCCAGCTCTGGCAGCAGCATTCGTAGCCGAATTTTCGGTAGTAGGCCGTGGAGAAGGGGTACAGGTAGGAAAAATCATAGCCCTGGCGGTACAGCTCTGGCAGGGCCGCCTGGAAGCAGCCCCGGATGCCGCCCATCCGCCGGTACTGGGGCAGGGTGGCCACGCCGCCGACGCCGCCCATTACGCAGGCCTGGCCGTCAAAGTTCACGACATAGTCGGAGACGGTGAGGGTGCTCATCATCTCCCCATCCGCATCCAGGGCCACCCAATGGAGGGCGTCGTCTCCCTCCGGGTCGATGGGACAATTGGAATACGGGGTTTCAAAGCAGATGGCGAACAGCTCGTTGATCCGCCGGGCCTCCTCCGGTCTGGATTCGCGGACGATCATGGGGCGTCCTCCTCCGACGGCTGATAGGGAGCGAAGATCTTCCGAAGAAGCTGGGCATTTAAGTAAGAGGCGGCGGAAAAATACAGAAGGAACCACAAAATGCCCACCTGGAAGAAGAACATGGTCTGGGCATAGAACAGTGCCAGAGGCAGCAGGTTCAGAACCACCATCACCACCGTGCGGGGAAAATATCCGATGCTCAGCAGCAGGGCGTTTTTCAGGGTGAGCTTCACGGTGCCATAAAACTGGCTCAGCAGAGGAAAGGCGTAGCTGTAGACAAAGGCCAGCAGCAGGAGCAGGGGGATATACGCAAGGGCAAGATAGCGCAGTGCTCCCCCCAGGGCCGTGGAGAGGAAGAGACACACCAGCAGCAAAACCCCGGGAAGGAACAAGGCCAGAAACAGCCCCGTTCCCTGCTTGAAGTTGTCCCGGAAGGCCCGGAAATAGCAGCGGAAGATCCTCTCCTCCCGGTCGGTGCCGATGCGGAAGGTGACGCTGTACAGGGCGGTGCTGGCCGCGCCGATGGTGAAAACAGGCAGACAGGTCACAAGGAACAAAAGGTTGAGAAGCATCAGATCAGCAAGCCGGTTCATGGCCTGCGTAAATTTGGAGTCCATAGAAAAGATTGGCACAAAATCCCTCCCGCGTTATATTGAATTTTCCCTTTGGGTTATACCCCAAGCAGGGTCTTGGCGAACAGAAAGTACACCAGCAGGCTCAGGGCGTCTACGATGGTGGTGATGAAGGGACTGGCCATGACCGCCGGGTCAAAGCCCAGGTGCTTGGCAAGCAGGGGCAGAGAGCAGCCCACGAACTTGGCGATAATAACGGTAACGGCCAGGGTCAGGCAGACCGCGCCGTTGACCACCAGATTGATGCTTTCATTGCCCATGAGCAGGTAGTCGATCAGGTAGATCTTCACAAAGCACACCACGGCCAGGGTGACGCCGCAGAGCACGGCGGTGCGGATCTCCTTCCACATGACCCGGAACAGGTCGGAAAAGCGCAGCTCGTCCAGGCTCAGGGCGCGGATGATGGTGACGGAGGACTGGGAGCCGCAGTTGCCGCCGGTGTCCATGAGCATGGGGATAAAGGCGGTTAAGACGGGCATCAGGCTTAAGGCGTCCTCGAAGGAGGTGATGATCATTCCCGTAAAGGTGGCGGATACCATCAGCAGCATCAGCCAGGGAATCCGGTGCTTATACAGATCAAAGGGGCTGCTCTTCAGATAGCTCTTTTCCGAAGGGGTCATGGCGGCCATGATTTCCATGTCCTCCGTGGCCTCTTCTTCCATGACGTCCATGGCGTCGTCGAAGGTGACGATGCCAACCATCCGCTTTTCCCCGTCCACCACGGGCAGGGCCAGGAAGTTATACTTGCTGAACATCCGGGCCACTTCTTCCTGGTCGGTCTGGGTGGTGACGTAGATCAGGTTGGTAATCATCAGGTCCTCAATGGGAGTCTCGTCGTCCTCGGCCAGAAGCAGATCCTTGACGGTGACAATGCCCTCCAGGGTGCGGTCCTTGGCGATGACGTAGCAGGTATAAATGGTCTCTTTGTCAATGCCCTGACGGCGGATCCGCAAAATGGCCTCGCCCACGGTCATATGGGGCCGCAGAGACACATATTCC
This sequence comes from Clostridiales bacterium UBA3259, assembly GCA_002362625.1. Next base: position 4,849 of record DEUP01000036.1, on the reverse strand, counting down.
GTGGTCATAATGGAGCCGGCGGAGTTTTCCTCGTAGCGGAGAATCTGGTTGATGGAGGAGCGCATCTCCGGATCGGCGTGCTTTAAAATCCGCTTGACCACGTTGGCGGGCATCTCTTCCACGATGTCCGCCGCGTCATCCACATATAATTCGTCCAGCACTTCCTTCAGCTCGTTGTCGGAGAAGCCCTGGATGAGCAGCTCTTGGGCGTCCGGCTCCATTTCCACGAAGGTTTCCGCTGCCAGCTCCTTGGGCAGGAGCCGGAACATCAGCGGGATCTGGTTTTCCTCCAGCCCGCCAAAAAGCCCCGCAATGTCGCTGGGGTTCATGGTCACCAAGATGTCCCGCAGGGTGGCGTACTTCTTGTCCTCCAGCATGGAAAGCAGGGCCTTTTCTACAATTTCAAAACGCTCTGGCATAGAATTTCCCTCCTACATTATTTTAGAATAATTTAAGAGGCAATCTACGGGACAAAGGGGTCTATGGACGCACCATAGAGCCGCTACTTCGTCCGGGTATATTGCCGCTGCCGCCAGCATCCATGGTGTTCCCTCCTTTTTAACCTTTGAAATTTATGTTGGCAAAGCTATTTTATCCGTTTTTCGGGAGAATGTCAACCTTGACGAAAAGAAGTTCTTGGAATAAAATGGGTCTGCGGCAGATAGCCCGGGCTTTCCGCCGAAAACCCGCAAGGAAGGAGACAGACCTATGCTGAGAATTGCCCGTCGGGAGGACGTGCCGGACATGCTGGCAATTTATACCCCCTATGTGCTGGGCTCTACCGCGACCTTTGAATATGAAGCGCCCTCTTTGGAAGAATTTTACCGCCGCTATGACAACTTTACTCAACAGTTTCCCTGGCTTGTCTGGGAGGAGGGAGGCGTTCTCGGCGGCTATGCCTACGCGTCTGCGCCCTACAGCCGTCCGGCCTACGCTTGGTGCGCGGAGCCTACGGTGTATCTGCGGCCGGATTTCCAGGGGAAGGGCGTGGGGACACAGCTGTACCGGGCGCTGGAGGCCATCCTGAAAAAACAGGGCTACCAGCTGATCTACGCCCTGGTGTGCCAGGAGAACGAGGTTTCCCGTCATTTCCACGAAAGCCTTGGATACGAGAAGAGAGCCTTTTTTCCCAACTGCGGATACAAATTCGGACGGTGGATGGGGCTTTATTGGATGGAAAAGCGACTTTTGGAGGTAAAAACTCCTAATGGATTTCCGAATTCCTGGCTGTCAATTGTGCAAAACGCAGAATCTTTGGGTGATTTTTTAGATGATTTGTCCCTTTCACAATAGACAAAAATATGATATGTTATGTATGCGAAGAAATGTATATCCGCATTTTCTTTCCACATAAGGCGTGACCACCAATTTATATAAGGAGCTGTGACCATGTATTTTCAGAAAAAACGCGTAATTGCTATGCTGCTGGCCGGCGGCCAGGGCAGCCGTCTGAAGGTTCTGACGGAGAAAACCGCCAAGCCTGCTGTACCCTTCGGCGGAAAATACCGCATCATCGACTTTCCTCTGTCCAACTGTGTAAACTCCGGCATCGATACCGTGGGCATCCTGACCCAGTATCAGCCGCTGGAACTGAATGAGTACATCGGCAACGGCCAGCCCTGGAGCCTGAATAAGACCCATTCCTGCGCCCAGGTGCTGCCTCCCTATGAGCGCCACGACAAGAAGTCCGGCTGGTACAAGGGTACCGCCAACGCCATCTATCAGAATATAGACTTTGTTGACCGCTTCAACCCTGACTATGTGGTGATCCTCTCCGGCGACCACATCTATAAGATGGACTATAACGCCATGGTGGAGTACCATGAAAAGCACAACGCCGCCTGCACCATCGCCGTCCGGAACGTGCCCCTGGAGGAGGCCTCCCGGTTCGGTATCCTGAACACCAACCCTGACAACTCCATCTACGAGTTCGAGGAGAAGCCTGCCCATCCCAAGTCCACCAACGCTTCCATGGGCATCTACTGCTTCAACTGGAGCGTCCTGCGGGATGCCCTGATTGCCGACGAGGATGACCCCAAGTCCTCCAACGACTTCGGCAAGAACATCATTCCCAACCTCCTGAACGCCGGCTGCAAGATGATGGCCTATCCCTTCGAGGGCTACTGGAAGGACGTGGGAACCATCGACTCCCTGTGGGAAGCCAATATGGAGCTGCTGGGCAAGGAGCCTGCCTTCCAGCTTCGGGGCGGCAAGCGGGAGACCATCTACGCCAGAAACTCCGCCCTGCCCTCCTCCTACATTGACGAGGACGCCAAGATTGTCAACGCCTTCGTGGCCGAGGGCTGCGAGGTCTACGGCACCGTGAAGCACTCCGTCATCTCCGTTGGATGCACCATCGGAAAGGGCGCCCGGGTGGAAGACGCCGTGGTCATGCCCGGCGTTGTCATTGAGGACGGCGCCATTGTCCGCAACGCCATCCTGGGCGAGGATTCCCACATCGGCAAGAACGCGGTTGTGGGCGGTGCCTTCGCTGAGGGCGAGAAGAAGGAGATCAGCGTTACCTCCAAGGGCGCTGTGCTCCAGGCCAATGCCGTGCTTGGCGCGGGACAAATGCTGTAATTTAGGAGGATCCGATCATGAACGTAATGGGTATTATCTTTACCAATGACGCTTCCCTTGGCGAGCTGACCAATAAGCGTACCATGGCATCTCTGCCCTTCGGCGGCCGTTACCGCCAGGTGGACTTTGCTCTGTCCAACTTAAGCTGCGCCGGTGTCCGGCACGTGGGCATCATCTCCCGCCACAACTACCAGTCCCTGATGAACCACATCGGCGACGGCGAGGAATGGGGCCTGGAGCTGGAAGAGGGCGGTTTGGAATTTCTGACCCCCTATGCCCAGTCCGAGACTCACACCTACCGGGGCAAGCTGGAATCCCTGAGCAGCGCCATGGACTTTCTGGAGTACGGCGCGGACGACGAGCTGGTGGTAATGATCGACTCCGCGGTGCTGAGCAACATCGATCTGAACGACGTGCTGAATCAGCATGTTGCCAGCGGCAAGGACATCACCGTGGTTACCAAGGCCGGAATCTGCAACGGGGAGAAGGTCATCGACCTGGCCCTGAAGGTGGAAAACGGGGAAGTCACCGATATGATGGTTGACTACGCCGCTCCCGGGGATTATGTGGCCTCCATGGATATCTTTGTGCTGAACAAGCAGTGGATGATTAAGCAGGTCAAGGAAATGATCGCAAGAGACAAGTTCCACATGGACCGCGACCTGGTCATGGGCGGCTGGCAGCGGGGTAAGGTCAGCGTGAACACCTATGCCTTTAAGGGCGTCGCCATGTTCAACGAGTCCATCGGCGAGTACTTTGACAACTCTCTGGCTCTGCTTAAGAAGGATGTCCGGCAGGATCTGTTCCACTACAACCACACCGTGTACACCAAGGTTCGCGACCGTGTTCCTACCTACTACGGCGAGTCCTCCGAGATTGAAAACTGCCTGGTAGCGGACGGCTGCTTCCTGGAAGGCGAGGTGGAGGATTCCGTGCTGTTCCGTCAGGTCACCGTCTGCAAGGGCGCCGAGGTGGCCAACTGCGTGATTATGAACGACGCTGTCATCGGCGAGGGCGCGGAGCTGAAGTACGCGATCCTCGATAAGGACGTCACCGTGACCCCCGGCGCCAAGCTCATCGGCACCAAGCACAGCCCCATTATCGTCAAGCGGGGGGAGACCGTATGAGAATTGCCATTTGCGCCTCTGAGGGTGCGCCTTACTGTAAGTCCGGCGGCCTGGGCGACGTGATGGAGGCTCTGCCCGCCGCCCTCCAGCGGATTGAGGGCAACGAGGTGGCTCTGTTCCTGCCCTATTACAGTAAAATCAAGAATAACGCCGCTTACGTCACGGAAAAGGTGGCGGAGCTGCGGGTGCAGCTGGGCTGGCGGCAGCAGTACTGCGCCGTTATGAAGCTGACCAATCGAACCGACGGCGTTCAGGTCTATTTCCTGGACAACGAATACTACTTCGGCGGCCGTACCGGGGCCATTTACGGCGACATGGACGACGGCGAGCGGTTTGCCTACTTCTCCCGGGGCTGCCTGGACGCCATGTCCGCGCTGGACTATATCCCCCAGATCATCCAGTGCAATGACTGGCAGACAGCCCTGATTCCCACCTATCTGAAGGCCATGTATCAGAGCCGGTTCCCCAAAACCAGGTGCATGTACACCATTCACAACATCGAGTACCAGGGCTGGGCCAACGCCAGCTTCTTCGATGATATGCTGGGCCTTCCCTGGGAGTACCGGGGCACCCTGGACATGAACCATTCCGTCAATGTGATGAAGGGCGCCATTGAGACCGCCGACCTGGTGACCACCGTTTCCGAGACCTACGCCCGGGAGCTGATGTATCCCTACTATGCCCACGGTCTGGACGGGATCCTGGCAAACAACGCCTGGAAGCTCACCGGTATCACCAACGGCATTGATGTGAACACCTTCAACCCCGAGACGGACAAGGCCCTGCCTGCCCACTACAATTCCGAGACCTTCGTGGAAGGGAAGGCCAAGGTTAAGGCTGCCCTTCAGGAGGAGGTTGGCCTGCCTGTGAAGCCGGACGTGCCTCTCATGGTCATGGTCACCCGCCTGGCCGGACACAAGGGACTGGATCTGCTGTGCTACATTGCCCGGCGGCTCATGTGGGAGGAGGACGCCCAGCTGCTGATTCTGGGCACCGGCGAAGCCCAGTATGAGAACTTCTTCAAGGATCTGGCAAACCAGTTCCCGGAGCAGGTATCCGCCAAGATTACCTTCAACCTGGGTCTGGCTGCCCGGATTTATGCCGGCGGCGACATTTATCTGATGCCCTCCAAGTCCGAGCCC
>DEUP01000039.1:11541-21678 GCA_002362625.1 Clostridiales bacterium UBA3259 | reverse complement strand
TAAGCCTTCTTGAACATCTCGGTAGAAGTAACAAGAGCCATTGGAATCAATCCTTTCTTAAACCGCGGGCATCCGCCCGCATTTTTGATAAAACTATTATAGCACATTTTTCTCCAATTTCAATAATAATATTTGCCATTTACCTGGAAACGTGTTATAATTTGAACTGATAGGGTTTGCATGGGCAAGTCCCACAAATCCGTAGGAAATTATCTATTATTTATTGGAGGTAATACCCATGTCCGAAAATACACTTGTCGGTTCTCTGATCATCGGCCAGTCCGGCGGCCCCTCTTCCGTCATCAACTGCTCCGCCTACGGCGTTATCAAGGCCGGTCTGGAGAACGAGAATATCACCACCGTCTACGGTGCCTTCCACGGCATTAAGGGTGTGCTGAACGATCAGCTCATGATTATGGACGAGGAAGATCCCGCTGAGCTTGCCAACATGCTCCACACTCCCTCCTCCGCTCTTGGCTCCTGCCGCTATAAGATCGCCGATCCCGATGTGGACGACACCGACTACAAGCGGATCCTGGAGATCTTCCAGAAGTACAACGTCCGCTACTTCTTCTACAACGGCGGCAACGACTCCATGGACACCTGCAACAAAATCAGTAAGTATATGAGCAAGGTTGGCTATGAGTGCCGTGTTATGGGCGTGCCCAAGACCATCGACAACGACCTGGCCGGTACCGACCACTGCCCCGGCTTCGCCTCCGCCGCCAAGTATATCGCCACCTCCTTCATGGAGGTCTCCCGGGACAGCCAGGTGTATGACACCGGCATGGTCACCGTCATTGAGTGCATGGGCCGTCACGCCGGCTGGCTCACCGCCGCCGCTGCCTGCGCGGGTGTCAAGGGCGACGGGCCCGACCTCATTTACCTGCCCGAGCGGGACTTCGATATGGACCAGTTCATCGCCGATGTAAAGCGGGTCTACAACGAGAAGAAGAACTGCCTGGTGGCCGTTTCGGAGGGCATCCACTACGCCGACGGCACCTTCGTGTCCGAGGCAAAGACCTCCGGCACCGACGGCTTCGGCCATGCCCAGCTGGGCGGTCTGGCTGCCCGCCTCACCGACATCATCAAGGCCGAGCTGGGCTGCAAGGTGCGTCCCATTGAGCTGAGCCTGCTCCAGCGCTGTGCTGCTCACTGCGCCTCCGGCACCGACATCGCCGAGTCCTTCATGTCCGGCAAGGTGGCCGTGGAATCCGCCGTGGCCGGCATCACCGACAAGATGGTGGGCTTCAAGTGCACCCGGGACGAAAATGGCTACAAGTGCGAGCCGGAGCTGTTCGACCTGACTTTGGTTGCCAACACCGAGAAGAAGGTGCCTCTGGAGTGGATCAACGAGGCCGGCAACGGCGTGACCCAGGGCTTCCTGGATTACTGCATGCCCCTGATCCAGGGCGAGACCGGCATGGTCAAGGAAGACGGCCTGCCCCGGTTCGTAAAGCTGAAGCGGGTGTTCGCGAAGTAAGGGTTTCATAAGTATTGTGGAGGCAGGATCCAATGGATCCTGCCTCTCTTCATATAGGATATTCCGGCTTGCCCACAGGGCAGGTTCCGGGGTCATCCCTATCCAAAAGCGGAAAGGCAACCACAGGTTGCCGAAATGCAAACTGCTTGCGGTTTACTTTTCCTGCGATTTCGATTATTATTCTATTATAAATGGGGGCAGGAGAAAAATGAGCTTACCCGAAAAGCTAGCGTTCCTGAGAAAACAGAAGGGACTGACACAATCACAGCTATCGGAAACGCTGCATGTTTCCCGCCAGGCCGTATCCAAATGGGAAGTCGGCGCGGCAGTCCCCACTACAGATAACCTGAAAGTATTGAGCGAGCTATACGGCGTGTCGGTTGACTACCTGCTCAGCGACAACGCGGATGATTCTCGTGAGAACGAGGACAAGCAGAAACAAGCGTCGAAAGAGCAGAGTGAGAAGCCGAAAACCGAAAAACGCAAGGGCGTTTTCCTTCTCATCGGCACTTTGCTCCTGGGCGTAGTCATTGGAATTCTCGTCTGCATGATTGCGGTGCAGAGCCGAAACCAGGAGCAGGAACAAATTGTTCCAATAGGGGAACTGACCACGAGCGTGGATGATGATTACCCATCGTACACATTCTCGCTTGAGCCATTTGAATAATAGGAAGGAGGTGGTGAAAATGCGTTTGAAAAGAATGATCTGCATGATTCTGTTGTTATCCACTGTCCTGAAAGCCTGTCAAGGTACATTTAATCCAAGCATAGAAAAAGTCTATATAAATGATTATGTACTTTGTGTCGATGAAGCAATTGGAGATCAATATAATGTGCGGATACGCTATTCACTAAAAAGGCAAGACGGTGCTAATATTGATCCCACGACACATTTCAATTCGATAACAAACTGTGACTTGAAGAGATCCTTCGGCGGAGGCGTTCAGTACAGTTTAAGCAGCGATGAGAAAACAATTTGGATTGAAGAAGAAATGTCAAGTTTCCCAAAATACAATAGCAATGAGCTACACACTGTTTCGTTTGAAAATTTATCATTTGGATACGGAGACAACCTGAGGACGATAGAAGGTGCATGGAGTGTATCATTCAGGCTAAAGATTAATAGATCGTACAAAGAACTTCTACAGCATGAACTAACAGTTCCAGTCTCTAAAGATGACGGCTTCTATGCGCAAGTATCCACCATACAGCTTTCTGCTTTAGGAATACATATGGAAATGAAGCTTCCAGATAATGATATCAACAGGCTTGCCAATGGTTTTAATACGTTCTTGTTGTTGAAAAACGGATCGCTTATTGAGGTGGAATTGCATCATTCTATTCGTGGTAAAGAAAGCCCATTTTTTGCATCTGGCGAAGGTATGTTTAAGAAATCTCTGAATCCAGATGAGGTAAGTGCTATTATAGTATGTGGTCTGGAAATACCTGTAAATAATCTGTAAGAATATATATATCAGGTAGAAAACCTTATCATTGGGCAACAAGAGTAACTTTATCAGAACCTGAGCATTCCACATCCCGTCAAAAACGCCCTCAATTAGAAAATAGTCTTTCCCTGTTGGGGGTATGTAACTGATTTGGATGGGAGAGCGCCTGAATGGCATTCAATGCCTAAGCGGTTCGATTCCGCTTATCTCCACCAGAATGTGCAAATCCGAACCCTATGTTTTTCGTGAAGCACTGTTTCGGGTTTGTTCTGACGATTGAGGAAGTCTGACTTCGGTTAGGCTTCCTCTTTCTTTTTGGTAGCGATTTTCAGCTCAAGCACAGCCGCTTCGATAAGACTGTCAATCTCCCGGGTGTCGAGGTGAAAGCCCTTTTCGCTCAAATATTTCTCCACATAGGCTTTCTTCTCCGCTCCCTTGCCCTTGCCGACATAAATCATTTCGGCGGCTTCGACAGCGATATTCACCCAAAACTTGATGGTTTCAAGCTGTTCGCCGCTGACTTTGGTTTTCAGAAACGGAATGAGGTACACCGATACCAGAGAGAAGACCAGCGTCAGAAACGCTACGATTACCTGTGTCAAATCAACCATTGTAAGCTCCTCCTTCATCATTGAACGAATTTTCCGTAGGCTCGACCTTGTAGTGCTTCATCAGTTTTATTCTGTTTTCCACCTTGGCCTTGGAATAATAAAATCCTGTGCCTGTGGCGGTCTCGGCGGCTACTGCCGGGATAAGGTATGTGAGCGGCGAGAGGTCACTCGTCCTCCATATCATAACGAAGGTGAAGACAATCACCGCCAGATTTACGATAGCCGCAACAACCAGAATTACTTTTGAGAACTCCATGCGAGCCTTTTTACTTCTTTTGCCCCGATAAGGCATTAGAGCTTCATCGTGAAGTCGAGCGAAATCCACCCAGCACCAGATTTCAGCTTGCCCCACAGAGTAGCACCCTCGCCATGAGCTTCCTCGACAATGGTATAAACGCCCCTGTCCCGGATAGCCCCGGTAATGGCATAGTTCGTACCCGCTCCTTTGCGGATATTCAGCTCCCCAGTTGTCACCCTCACCATGTAAGGCTTGAAGCTGGTAGTCGTGCCGCCGGGGGTGTACACAACTTTGCCGTTGCTGTCAAACACCGAGTACCCGGGGTTGTTGTCAGCGGCGGCTTTCGCATTGTCCAGAGACTTAAATGCTCCCTTCTGGCTTTTGTTATCAGACCACGATTTACGCACCCTGTACAGGGCGTTTCCAGCCCCCGTAGAGGGCTTTGTGGTCGAGGGGGTATTACTACTACCCCCAGCCCCTCCAAGCCGCTGTGTGACCGCCGTAGCCAGCTCTCCGAGCCTGTTAAAGAGCCAGTCCCCGGGACAGCTCTTATTAGCAAACCAGCGATGAACGGTGATAATCATTTCGTCCTTCTGCGGCTTGTAGGCGAGGGTCTTCTCTTTGTCTACCAGCCAGAGAAGTTTCGTCTTGTCGTACCGTTTGCAGATGTCCACGCAGAGGTCAATCAGAGCATTGTAAACCTTGCTGTTCATCGCATACGGAGCTGTGGTGTCTGACGCACACTCAATCGTGATTGCCCGATGGTCGTTCGCACCGCTGGAAGAACACCAACTACGGTCTTTCTCCTCACAGTACATACCGATACGACCGTCTGCGCCGATACCGTAGTTCGAGCTGGCCTGTCTCGAAGTGGGAGCGAAGATGTTCCCGACAGTCTCCACCGAACACTGACCCACCACACAATGAGGAGTGATTCTGTCTACCTCATGGTTTCTCGGGCTTGTCCTGTTCGGAGAAATCTTGGTGTAGCTCACCAGAGAACTATTACTCATTCCTTTTCCCTCCTCTGCCGAGGTGAAGCTCCTCGATTTCCTCCTTCATTTTCGTAATCATGCCGTTGCCGCCGAGTTTGTGGTAGGCTTCGTACATTTCCTCGAAATTTTCGTAGGCATACGAGGGGATTTCCCCCAGCTTCATGTATTTGTCGTGGTACTCAATCAACTGCACTCGAAGCAGAAGCATTGTACCCCGGGTGTTTGCGTCCCTGTCCTTCTTCTGGTTTTGCAACAGCCAGACGATGTAACCCAGCACGACCGGGAGCGCAATCGTGTAGGTTTGCATGAGAATTTCCTTCATGGTATGTCTCCTTGTCTTGGTATGGGAGAGAGCCGCCGAAACAGCCCTCTCCCGCCGGGTCTTACTGCTGGCTCACGAGGTCTTCCAGCTCAAGGTCAATCAGCATTTCACGCACCTTCGGCTTGATAACCTCCGGGACGCTTGCGAATGTCCGCTTGCCCTTGATAATCAGAGCAACATAAATAACCGCCATGTCTCGCACCTCCTTTCTCTTGAGAAAAATCAGTAGGTTTCCGAATATGTTGAGGAACATTTTACTGCTCCTCCAACAGCTTCGAGACTTCCTCCCGAATCTGGTCGGGAACTTCGTCAAGGGTCTTCAAGCCCTTACGAATCAGAGCGGCATACACCTTTGCCATCTTACACACCTCCCAACATCATTTCGTAGACTTCGGCAAGTGCCATCTGCAAATCGGTCATGCTGTCGGCGTTCTCCGCAACAGCCTTGTTCAGAGCCGCCATAGCCTGTTCCTGCGGAGAAAGCTCCCGGAAAGCCAAGTACCAGCTTCCATCAAACCACTTCTGCTGTTGAATCAGCTCGGCGTTGTGATAGACGGTCTCGGTTTCCCCATCAGAGACAGTCATAACCGACAGGTTGTCCTTGAAAATGGTCTCGTCCACCTTCTTGGCACTGACGAAGTTATCCCCGTTTTTGCTAAGCCCCGTCAGCTTTCGTCCGTCTGCAAGTGTGATTGTGTACTGCATTTTGTTACCTCCTTTAATTGGTTAAAGAGTATATCCATATCCCGCACCAGAATATCCACCAGCCGAGCGTCAACAATATTCGGAAGACCGTTATCACACACCACATCGTCAATGTAGTAATCGTTTCCGTAGACATAGGCAACAGGCAGACAGGCGTAGTCCGTACCCTTGTCCTTGGTATCGCAGACCCCGATAATAGCGTCCGGCGGGTCGATGGGAAGCTCGAAGTATCGCCGCAGTTCGTCCACATCGTACAGCAGACCCTCACGCTCGATAGGCTGATTCATAAACAGAGCCTTGAAGGACGCTTCGTCCAGATTCAGCCGCATATCCTCAAAATACTGCTTGTCAAAGCCCACATTATACCCATAATTGAAATTGCTCTCGCCCTCCTCGTTGAGAGCCGGAAGAACAATGAACTTCGCCCGGGAATCACCGCCGTACTGTTGCTCAAGCCGACCAATTACATCGTGAACCGACCAGCGAGTAGCGATATGGATTTCCTTTGCGCCCATTTTCTTTCGGGACTTCAAATCGTTGGTGTACGCCGCCCATAGCTTATCCAATCGCTCCTTGCTCATGGCTTCCTCAATGCCGGAACACAAATCGTCCGCATACAAGATTTTGTCACAGCGGGTCACACCAGTCAAAGAAGCGTTGATTGCTCGACAGGTGAGGGTGGAGAACCTGTGCTTTTTCCCGAGGTCGATTGTTTCCTCCTTCGAGTTTGTAGCGGCAAGCTGTACGCCCGGGAAAACATCGCTCCACAGATACTCACTGTCTGTGATAATCTGATAGACCCCATCGTAAAAGCTCCGGGTCAACATACCAGAGTGAGCCGAAGCAAGGTTCTGTCCGTCCGGGTATTTTCCCATCACCCACGACAGGAAGAAGATACCGAGAGTGCTTTTGCCTGTACCGGGTGGCATGGAGATTGTAAGAAGGTCTATCTTATCGTCAATCATATCCTGCATGGCCTGTACGATAGGACGCAAGACCTCTCTCCGGGGAACATAAAACTTTTTGGCTGGTTCTCTGTTCCACTCAACATAAAGCAAATAGCTCTCAAAATCGAATGGAGCGGCGGCGAGCAAAACCTTTTTATGAAGATTAAAAAGAAAGCGCAAATCCTTGTCTGTTTTTGCCGCCGGAATCTGTTCTTCAATATAATCGGACAAGAGCTTGAGATACCATACCCCAAGAGCAATATCCGATTTCTTTGCTTCAAGGCAAATATAATACAAATCCTCGTAGGCTTTCATGCCGCCGGGGGTCTTTTTGATTTCTTCCGAAATTTTTTTAAGTAATGCTTTCATAGAAACCTCCTATGGACAGAAAAAGTGCGTTATCGTTCAGAGAATTACCTCTGTGCGATAACGCACCAGTTTACCATTTTCGTCTACGCCGTCCTCTGTGGTGAGCTTTATTATTCGTCTTCATAACCTCCCACAGCACAGCGCAGGGAATTATCAATATCACCAAAACCCACATACACTATCCCTCTGCCTTAAAGTATATCGCTCGACCTATTGTCTCCATATCAGCGGTGGGAGTGCCTACAAGGACTTCGACAGAGGAATTATCCTGTGTTGCGAATACGAAGCTGACTTCAATCGAACTACCGTTCTTGACCTCGGTGGTTATGGTATCATCTATGCCCTCAACATTTGTGTACATATCCAGCTCGACATCGTTCTGAAACGCTCTGACCGCAAACGAGCAAGCGGCGTAAAGCGGGTCTTCGTTATTGTTTGTATAAACAGCGTCTACTCGAACCATCGGTGTCCCTTGCCCGTCAGTAAACATTTCAGCGTCCGTCAGCTCAAGGATACACCCCTCATATTCAGCTACATTGGTAATCTCTTTTTGCGGTTCACTTCCGCACCCAGCCATGAATATCACCAATACCAAACTCAAAATAATGGTGTGAATAATTTTCATGTCATACGCCCTCCCTCGGCACATACACAAGCTCGATGTCATACCCAAGAGCTTCCATCATCTGGACGAAGGTCTTGTTCACCATAGCGTCTTTCTTTTTGACGATACGGTTGACATACTGCCCGGTCGTGCCGATTTCCCCGGCAAGAGCTTCCTGCGTCTTGCTTGCCGTTATCAGTTTGACCTTTATGTCCATTTCAAAATTGTTCTTAACCATAATATCACTCCTTTTCGAGTTGATTATAGCACAAATCGGATTGAATGTCAATCTCTTTTACTCGTGCGTACCATGTGGATTTACATATTCCAAGCTCCTTACAGGCTCTTTCAACAGAAACTTCTCCCTTTTGTTGAAGCGCATAATACCGCTCAAACCCAGACGGACGCTTTTTGTATCGTCCATCGGTCTTTTTTCCATGCGTTCTCGCCACAGCTTTCCCAGTTGCCAGCCTTTCGATAATCTGGTCGTGTTCAAATTCTGCAAAGGCGAGAAGCATTGTCACCATGAGCTTTCCCATCGGTGTATTGTCAGCTCGTCCCATGTTCAAAATTTCAATCACGATACCTTTTTCGTGAAGCTCCTGTATCAGAGCGACACCCTCTGCGGCTGTTCGAGAAAACCTGTCCAGCTTCGTCACCATGAGAGTATCGCCTTTTTCTATTTTACCGAGAATTTTCAAAAACTCCGGGCGGTCTGTGGTAGTTCCAGTATAGGCTTCCGAGTATATCTCCTCGCACCCACGCTCCAAAAGGGCGGCGGTCTGCGCTTCAATGCTGTTTCCGTCCTTTGCCTGTCCAACACTGGACACCCGAGCATAACCGTAAATCACGACTGAACTCCCTGCAACCTTCGACCTGCTTGGTTATACCAGCTTAAATATTCGTCAAAGGCTTTGTGAAATCCATAGGAATCCTCTCCCCAAATACAGCGCAGACGCATGACATACTCCTCGTGAGAAATTTTGTTCCGTTCGAGGTCAAGAAGGAGGGTCTGTTCTGTCCTCTGGTCTCGAAGTTTTTGCTTACCACCGACAGTACGATTCAATCGCTCGTCAATCAATCTTGCCAACTCCTCGTCCGGCAAAATAGAATAATAGCCCTTCTTCATTACCTGTTCAGCCATATCGTAGAGAGCGTCCATTACCATGTCGGCTTTTGGCTGTCTGCTCCACCGACAGATTTCCAAAATGCCTTTGAAATTATAAACCCATGTTTCATAGGTCTTTCCGTCAGTATAAACCAGTTTGGTTAATACTGATTTTCCTTCAAACCTCTCTTTGTGGCGGTTGTGAATTTTGCCAATGGCAATCATAGGTTCGGAGTATTCCAAGGCTTCACCTACTTGTTGCCGGGTAAACCATGCCATTTCTTCGCCATAATAGCCGTTCACAGGCACATTATTGACCTCTTGGGTCATTATCAGATTCAGTTCCATAGAGTACTTCTCCTTCAAGTTCTTATTCTTATTACAGTAGTGGAAGTAGTTGTTTTTCGATTTTTGCGGTAACTTTTGATAGATACGCGCGTATTAAGAGGAAGTTTACGCAAAAACCGATTTTCAACTACTTTTACTACTTCTCACTCGATTTTCCATTGGCTCTTATCGGCGAGCTTACTCTTGATAATAACCTCGCAATCCATAGCTTCGACCATTTCCAAAAAAATGTCCATTCTCATACCCTTTTCTCTGGACAACTTGGTCGAGACGGCAGAAGCCGTAGATTTTCCAAGTTTTGTTGCAAGAGATTGATTGCTGAATCCTCTCAACTTCATAATTTCCTTGATTACTTCGCTTGGTTTCATGCCAAATCACTCCTTTCAAGGATAGTATAGCACTTGAACGAAATCGTGTCAACACCTTTTCGTGCAAAAAGTGCCTTTTTCTTTTTTGGGAGTATTCGGCACACTCCCTCGGCGGCTTGCGCCGGGGCTGTGTCCCCCGCCGGGGGTGCAATCGGGACAGGCCACAGCGGGACAGGAACAAGCCCCCGGGACAGGCCACAGCGCAACCGCCACGCCGCCCCGCTTGTGTCTGTTTTCTGTTCAGAATACGCACACAGAAAATCAGACACGAAAAAATGTAAAAATTTTTGAAAAGGGTATTGACATAGATACGAAATCGTGTATAATAGGGGCATAGACACGAAATCGTGTAGAACATAGGAGGTAAACAGACTATGAAACAAGTAAATTTCCCTGTTACAAAAGCGCAAAAGGATTTTGAAGACCTTGCAAAAACTTTACTTTCCGTTATGGCAGAGCTACCCACAGAAAAGCAAATTGAAATTCTTGAATTTGCTTACAAGGTGGATTTTGAGGAGAAACACGAATAGTACGCCTTACAACACGGGCGGCGCAAAAAATAATCCGAAAAAGATAAAAAATATTGAAAAA
>DEUP01000039.1:329-11183 GCA_002362625.1 Clostridiales bacterium UBA3259 | reverse complement strand
CCGAATTTATAGGAGGTACACACCATGAAAAAGACCTTTGAAATCACCTTCACCAGAGACCCGGAAAGCGGTATCTATTCCGCAAACTTTATTCTTGCCGACAGCGCAGAACAGGCAACCGCCTATTTTGCCACACTGGGCAAGTATGAAATTGTGGGTTGCACCGAAACCACCAGTCGCCCGAAACCGGGTCAGCCTATTCACACAGTGCCGGAGGGCTGGACAGCCCCCGAGAAAGAGGAGGAAAAGACAATGAAAGAATTTACCACTATCAAACAGGAAGTAGCAGAGGACAGCCAGCAGATCGCAGAAAACCGGGCTTTTTATATCGCAAACGGCTATATGAAAAGCTGGGCAGAGGAACACCGCCAGCAGAGCGACAACGGATTGAAAGAGTACAGCACCGCCCGCCGTTGGGAACAGTATCAAGCCGGGGAAATCACCAGAGAAAAAGCGGTTGAATAGGTGTACACACCCCGGAGAATGGAAGACAGCATGGGGGGCTGGACTGCGATACCTCGCTTTTGCAGTTCCAGAATCATATCCACCTGCGTAATTCCCATTTCAGCCATTCTCGACTTGACATTCACGATATTTTCCTCCTCTCTTGATTCTTGAAACCAGAATTACTCTTGACAAATAGGCGAATTATTGTTATTATTCTTATTAGAAGTAGCTCGCCACCAAACTTCCCCGAAACGCCAATTTCGAGGGGGTCGGTTTCTTATTGCCAATTCGTATATCCCGAATTTCTTGTTCTTATTATAATTCGTCTTATAAGAATTGTCAAGAGGAAAATTCAAAAAATACGAATTGAATTTTGAGGAGGGATTTCCCCATGACTTTCAAGGAGAACATCAACCGTATCTGCGCCGAGCGTGGAACAAACCTCACCGCCGTTATAACCAAAGTCAAAGGGTCTTCATCTATGACAACAGCCATCAATAAAAAAGGGTCTATCCCCAAAGAGACAGACCTTATAGCCCTTGCCAAAGAACTTGATTGTTCTGTTATGGACTTTTTCGCTGACGAGGAGGATATTCCCCCGGTCAAGCCACGAGACGAAGACGAAGAAGATATTTTACGCATTTACAGGGGATTGTCTCGGAGAGCAAAACATGAGTTCATGTCTATGGTCTACGAGTTCGAGAACCGGGAGGAACTAAAGGGGGATAATGGAGAAACTACGGAACTGCGGAAAGATAGTGCCGTTTGAATTGTTACATAGAAAAAAGATATTGGAGGTGAGACTATCAAAGCGGTAATCTACGCTCGATATTCGAGCCATAATCAAAGAGAGGAATCCATAGAGGGTCAGCTCCGGGAGTGCCACGACTTCGCCTTAAAGAACGGTTTTGTCGTTGTGGACGAATACATCGACCGGGCAATATCGGGCAAGACCGATAACCGCCCCAGTTTTCAACAGCTTATACGAGACAGCGAGAAGGGTCATTTTGACGCTGTGATAATGTACACCCTCGACCGTTTCGCCCGGAACAGATATGATTCAGCTATCTATAAGGCCAAACTCAAGAAAAATGGGGTCAAGGTCTTTTATGCGAAACAGCCCATGCCGGACACGCCAGAGGGAATCATTCTGGAATCTGTACTTGAGGGGTATGCTGAATATTACTCTGAAAATCTCGCCCGGAGTATCAAGCGAGGTCTCAAAGAAAACGCTTTGCATGGAATCGCTATGGGTAGCCCTTGTCTCGGATATAAGATTGGAGCAGACAGGCAGTATGAGATAGAGCCAGTAGGAGCAAAGACTGTACAAACGATTTTCACCATGTATGCCGAAGGGAAATCTGCCACACAAATTGTGAATTGGCTCAACGAGCAAGGGTGCAAGACCTCTCGGGGAAATGCTTTCAACAAGAACAGTTTGAAGACCATTCTGCGAAATGACAAGTACATTGGTGTCTATCGCTTTGACGATGTTATACTGGAAGACGCTGTGCCGCCTATCATCGACCGAAAGCTCTTTGAGAAGGTGCAAGCGATGTTACAGCATAATTACTCTGTCCGGGCGAGAACGAAGTCAAAAGAGGACTACCTTCTCACCACAAAGCTATTTTGCGGTCACTGTGGCAAGCCGATGGTCGGAGAAAGCGGCACTTCTCACACAGGGCGAATGTATTACTACTACAAATGCACTGGACGAAAAAGGGGCGGCAAATGCCCCAAAGCTGTTGAAAAGAAAGATTGGATAGAAGAAATCGTTGTAAGATTCACCGTTGAGAAGGTACTCACCGATGAATCCATTGACCGTATCGCAACTAAAGCTATGGAGATTATCGAAAAGGACAGGCAAGACACCTCCGTCCTCGCTGGTTTTCAAAAGCTGTTGAAGGACTGCAATAAACGAATTAAGAATCTCCTATCGGCGGTGGAACAGGGGCTTGTCACTCCGGCAACTAAAGACAGGCTTGAGGAGCTGGAACAGGAGCGGCGAGACCTCGAAGGGCAGATTGTCCGAGAGGAAATGAAAAAGCCGCTCTTGACGAAGGAGCGTATTGTGTACTGGCTCACATCGTTCAAGAGCGGCGATATTCGTGATATTGAGTATCAGCGGCGAGTAATCGACACCTTGGTAAACTCCGTCTTCGTCTATGACGATGGGGACAAAGGCCGGAAAATCGTGCTGACATTCAACATTTCGGGGAGCAACACCCTCACCATTACGAGTTCGGATATTGAGTGTTTAACTCCACCTCAATATTCAGAAAACGCCTGATTCTTCAAAACCCCACCTCTCCGAAAGAAGAGGTGGGGCTTTGTCATTGCGTATCTTACACCAGAGCAGCCGTAATAATGGCCATCTTGTAGACCTCGTCGGCGTTGCAGCCACGGGACAGGTCGTTGATGGGCGCGGCCAGGCCCTGCAGGATGGGGCCATAAGCCTCATACCCGCCCAGCCGCTGGGCGATCTTATAGCCGATGTTGCCAGCCTCGATGGTGGGGAAGATGAAGGTGT
Source organism: Clostridiales bacterium UBA3259 (assembly GCA_002362625.1). The sequence goes on along the minus strand of DEUP01000039.1, from coordinate 8,206 downwards.
TGGCGTAGCCCGCCACGGGAGAGCCGGGGAACTTCAGCTGGCCGACCTCGGGAGCAACGGCAGCGTCGAACTGCATCTCGCCGTCGATAGCCAGATCGGGAGCCATTTCCTTGGCAACGGCGGTTGCATCATGGCTCAGCTTCACCGTGCCGCCCTTTCCGGAGCCGTTGGTGGAGAAGCTCAGCATGGCAACCTTGGGATCAATGCCGAAGACCTTGGCGGTCTTGGCGGTCTCAATGGCAACCTCTGCCAGCTTCTGAGCGGCGGACAGCACCACGTTGCCCTCCTTGTCTACGCTATCCTCATAGCTCAGGTTGATGGCGCAGTCGCCCATAGCCAGCTTTTCCTCGCCCCGAACCAGGATGAAGCAGGAGGACACCAGGTGGGCGCCCTTCTTGGTCTTCACGATCTGCAGAGCTGGACGGACGGTGTCCGCGGTGGAGTAAGTAGCGCCGCCCAACAGGGAGTCGGCATAGCCCATCTTCACCAGCATGGTGCCGAAGTAGTTGCCCTTAGAAAGGGCCTTGCGGCAGTCTTCCTCAGACATCTTGCCCTTGCGCAGCTCCACCATTTTGGCGACCATTTCGTCCATGCCCTCATAGGTGGCAGGATCCAGGATTTCCACACCCTCGATGTTGAATCCGCCCTTCGCGGCGTTGGCCTTCACTTCCTCCACATTGCCGATGAGGATAGGTGTCAGAAATCCGCCCTCCACCAGGCGGGAGGTGGCTTCCAAAATACGGGCGTCATGGCCCTCAGTAAACACGATCTTACGGGGATTGGCCTTCAGCGTTTCGATCATTGCGTTGAACATGGGAATCATTCCTCCATTTATCGGGTGTACACCCGTTTTTTTACCTTATAATTATACAGCACATTCTTCCCTGGCGCAACCCCTTTTTCCCTGTTTCCTAATATTTTACCAAAATGTTTTCCTCCCCGGAGCAGGAAGAAATTTCCTCCTCCTTGGGAATTATGCCAAAAAATATTTCCAAAACCCATAAATTTCTCTTGCTTTTTGGTGAAAATTCCTTTATAATAATGCTAAATTATGGCATAGGGGGCGACAACCGTTGGGGGAAATCTTTGCGATCCTGTCCGGAAAGGGCGGAACCGGGAAAACCTCCGTTTGTGCCGGTATCGCCGTTGCTCTTGCCCAGCAGGGAAAACGGGTTCTGTGCGTTGACTGCGATGTGGGTCTTCGGAATCTGGACATCTCCTTAGGCCTCTCCGATGGCAGCGCCCTTTCCTTTCTGGATGTGTGCGAAGGGGGCTACGCCCTCAGCGACGCGGCCAGGCACCCTGACTATCCCGGCCTGTGTTTTCTCACCGCGCCTATGAACCGTGCCATAGAGTCCATCGATTTGCAGTCCTTCACCGCTATGCTTCGCCAGGCGAAGCAGGAATTTGACATCATCTTTCTGGACGCTCCCGCCGGAGTGGACGCGGGCTTCCGCCTGGCTGCCGCCCCCGGGGAACGGTTTCTGCTGGTTACCGGCGCCGGCCCCGCCGCCGTCCGGGACGCCGCCAGAGTGGCGGAGCTTCTGGAACTGATGGGGAAACGAAACGTCCGGCTCATTGTCAACCGGGTCCGTAAAGACATGCTGAAAACCGTGCGTATCACCATTGACGACGTCATGGACGCCGCCGGGCTGCCTTTGGCCGGTATTGTTCCCGAGGATCCCCAGGTGACCCTGGCCGCCGCTTTCGGCCGTCCCCTGCTCCTGTACGCCCCCGGCTGTTCCGCGGCCCGGAGCTTCCGCCGCATCGCAAACCGTATTCAAGGCTTCCCTGAACCCATTGCCTTTCGATGAAATATAGAAGTTTGAAAGAAAAGGAGTGATCGCTGTGAACATCGCGTTTTTGGCCCATGATAAGAAGAAAGAGCTGATGGTACAGTTCTGCACCGCTTACAAAAGCGTTCTGACAAAGCACAGCCTGTTTGCCACCGCCACCACCGGACGGCTCATTGCCGACAGCACTGGTCTGCCCATCACCTTACTGCTCTCCCACAAGCAGGGCGGTCATCAGCAGATCAATGCCCGTATTGCCTATAACGAAATTGACCTGGTGCTTCTCTTCACCGATCCCAACACCACCGATCCCTGGGACGACAGCCAGATGGTGGAGACCATCCGCCACTGCGACAAGCATAACGTTCCCATTGCCACCAATCTCGCCAGTGCGGAAATGCTCATCATGGGCCTGCAGCGCGGCGATCTGGATTGGCGGGAAATGCTCCATTCCAAATCCAGATATTAAGCTTTGCGTTTTATGCCGCCCGGCCGGTTGGCAGGGCGGCTTTTTGTTTTGCTCATATTGATGAATAAAGGAGATTTCTATGGATATCATCAAGCCCCGGACCCTGTCCGGCTTTATGGAGCTGCTGCCAAATAAGCAGCTTCGCTTCGAAAAAATGACGGAGATTCTGCGCGCCACCTACGCCTCCTACGGCTTCGCTCCTCTGGACACCCCTGCCATTGAGGACGCCCAGATACTGCTTGCCAAGGGCGGCGGCGAAACGGAAAAGCAGATCTACCGCTTCCAGAAGGGTGACAGTGATCTTGCCCTTCGCTTCGACCTCACCGTGCCCCTGGCGAAGTTTGTGGCCCTGCACTATAACGAGCTGGCCTTCCCCTTCCGCCGGTACCAGATCAGCAAGGTCTACCGGGGAGAGCGTGCCCAGCGGGGCCGTTTCCGGGAATTCTACCAGGCGGACATTGACATCATCGGCGACGGCAAGCTGGATATCCTAAACGAGGCGGAGATTCCCGCCATCATCTACAAGGTATTCAAGGGCTTCGGCCTGACCCGGTTCCAGATCCGGGTCAATAACCGAAAGATTCTCAACGGCTTTTACGCCATGCTGGGCCTGACGGAAAAAAGCGGCGACATTATGCGCACCGTGGACAAGCTGGACAAGATCGGCGCCGAAAAGGTTCGCGTCCTTCTGTTGGAAGACAGCGGTCTTACCGACGCTCAGGCTGAGGACATTTTGAAATTCATTGCCATTTCCGGCACCAACGGTGAGGTTCTCGCCGCTTTGGAGGGCTACGCCGGGAAGAACGAGCTGTTTGACCAGGGTCTTTCCGAGCTGAAGGCCGTGACGGCGAACCTTTCCGCCTTCGGCGTACCGGAAGCGAACTTTGCCGTTGACCTGACCATTGCCCGGGGCCTGGACTACTACACCGGCACCGTCTATGAGACCACCCTCTTAGATCATCCGGAGATCGGCTCCGTCTGTTCCGGCGGCCGGTATGACAACCTGGCCGGTTATTATATTGAAAAGCAGCTGCCCGGCGTGGGCATTTCCATCGGCCTGACCCGGCTGTTCTACGTTCTGGACGAGCAGGGCTTACTCAACCCCGACCTGCCCAGTGCCCCCGCGGACGCTCTGGTGCTGCCCATGACCGAGACTCCCGGCCCTGCCATTGCCTTGGCGGAAGCCCTCCGCACCGCCGGTCTTCGGGTGCAGCTGTACGGTGAACAGAAGAAGTTCAAGCAGAAGATGGCCTACGCCAACAAGCTGGGAGTTCCCTTTACCGTGCTTCTGGGCGAGGACGAGATCGCCGAGGGCAAGTGCTCCGTGAAGAACATGGTCACGGGAGAACAGGTGAAGCTCTCCCCCGCCGATGCCGCCAGTCATATCCGCGCCGCTCTGGACGCCGGGAACTGCCCGGTGATTCTGGAAAAATAATTTTTTGGCCAGCCCAAACTCGGGCTGGCCTCTCTTTATTCCTCCAGCTCCTTCCGAAGCTTCCCCAGGGCTTTCTTTTCAATCCGGGAAATATAGCTTCTGCTGATGCCCAGCTCCTCCGCCACCTCCCGCTGTCGTTTGGGCGGTCTGCCATCCAGTCCGTAGCGCAGCAGGATCACCTGTTTTTCCTGTTCCGTCAGGCAGGTGCCAATCGCCCTGCGCAGGAGCACCGCCATTTCCTTGGCGGATACCTGCTCCATGAGATCCGAGTCCTCGCTGACCACGTCCATCAGAGCCAGGGGCGCCCCGTCGGCGCCGGTCTCAATGCTGTCAAACAAAGAGACGTCCTGAGCGTTCTTCTTCTGGGCACGGAAGTACATGAGGATTTCATTTTCAATGCACCGGGCGGCATAGGTTGCCAGCCTTGCCCCCTTGGAAGCGTCAAAGGTAGAGATTCCCTTAATCAAACCAATGGTGCCGATGGAAATCAGATCCTCCTGGTCAGCGGTCTGGGCGTAGTATTTTTTCATAATATGGGCGACCAAGCGGAGATTTCGTTCAATCAGCACATTCCGCGCCTCCAGGTCTCCCTGCTTCGCTCGTTCCAGATAGATCCGCTCCTCTTCCTCCGTCAGCGGCTTCGGGAAAGACCCGGTGTTTAGTTGCAGAGAATAGAGCAGGGTGCTCAGCATCAGCCATGCGGCAAGCATCGCCATCACCTCCTGCCCTAGCCTATTCCCCACGGCCCGTCCGTTTTCCTGCCCTTAGCTCCCTTTCCATGGATTTCCTGCGGGAAGCCAGGCGCTTCAGGCTTTGATTACGCCGCCGGTTCAGAGGATCCCTTATTTCACGGAGAAGTTCTGCGGCGGCAGCGGCCTGTCGCCACAATTGTGCTGGAAGTAATCCAGCATTAGTTGGGACATTTCCATATTGATCTCCCGCTCCACGGGGCAGCCCAAATAGCATTCGTAGCCTCCCGTGCCGCTGGCCCGGTAGCTGTTCAGGCAGATTGTAAAGCTGTCCTCATCCCGCACCGGCCTTCCCTGTCGGGTAAGCTTCACCACCCGGGCCCCCACTGGTCGGGAAATATCAAAGGCATATTCCACCCCGGCATAGTAGTCATAGTTATAATGCTCCACCTTAGGGTAGAGGAAGCCTTCCGATACACACAGTGTTCCATTTTCATCATAGGAAAAATAGGATGCGCTGCGTTCCATGGCCTGCCGCAGCACCGCTCCGGTAATTCGCAGAACCGCCAGCGTATTGCTGTAGGGATAGGCCGTTAGAAGGTCCCGGCGTCGCACAGTCTGGGGCAGTCCGGCGATTTCATTGGCAAGACTGGTAGCGGAAAGCTGCGCCCCGGATGCGGAAAGCTGCACCTCATTGAAAAATGCAGCCAGTTCGCAGCCGTCCCGAGCCATGGACAGCGGGTCACTGGGGAGTAACGGCTCCTCCAGGTGGCCCACCACCGTATCCAGCCAGCTCTGCGCGCCCTCTTCTACCCTCAAAAAGGCTTGCAGCAGCTCCTGGTCGCAGTCTCCCCCGGCAGGTATGGTTCTGCTGGAAAACCGTTTTTTCCCCGCCTCCACTTCCCCGATAATCTCAATGTATTCCTTTCCATTTTCCGAGGGCTGAACGACAAAGGTTTCTCCAAGCCTCCTGCCAGGCACCGACATATGCTGGTGCCCCGTCAGGAGGATATCGAAATCCAGCTCTCGACAGATCTGGCAGGCAATGTTCTCCCGGCTGGTGGTTAATGTCTGCCCTGTGGCCAGATCCTGCTCAAACCCGCCGTGATAAACGCAAACTGTCACGTCCACCTTCCCTCGCAGCGCGTCCAAAGCGCCCCGGGCAGCTTTCAAAGGATCGGTGATGGCGATGCCCTCCAAATGCTCCGGTCGTTCCCAGACATTCACATGGTCCGTGACAATTCCCACCAGGCCGATTCGCAGTCCGTTTTCCAGCACATGGATCCGGGCCGGGAACCGGGAGGCCCCGTCCTCCCGGCACACGTTCTGGCACACACATTTTGCCTGAAGGGGTTCCAGATAGCTTTCAAGATAGGGCATTCCAAAATTAAAATCATGGTTTCCCAAGGTAACGTAGTCATATCCGCAGCGGTTCATAATCTGCGCCAGGGTGCTGCCGCTTCCCAAAATATCATGGCAGAAAGCGCCAAAAGGAGACCCCTGCAAGGCATCACCCCCGTCGATCACCAAGGTATCTCCGTCCTTGTGAAACCCATTGGCGCATTTGAACAGCCCTATATCCTTTTGCTCCCAGCTTCGGTAATCTGTGGGATAGATATAGCCGTGGATGTCGGAGGTAAAATAAATTCTTAGTTTCTTCATGCCCTATCCTCTTGCCAGCTTGGTGCGGATTTTTGCGGATATCCCTTCGATGACAAGCACCAGCACGATCAGTCCCAGCAGGATGGAGCCCACCTCATTCCAGCGGTAGGCACTCATGGCAAAGATCAGCGGCGCGCCAATGCCTCCCGCCCCCACAAGCCCCAGAACGGTGGCGTCCCGGAGGTTCATGTCAAAGCGATAGATGATGGTGGAAATGAAGTCCGGCATCAGCTGGGGCAGGATGCCGTAGCGAATCTTCTGGAATGTGGTGCAGCCTGCGGCATCCAGGGATTCCAGGATCCGTTTGTCCAGATCCTCAATGCTTTCGATGTACATTTTGGACACCATGCCGATAGAGCACAGGGACATGGTCAGCAGTCCCGCGAAGGGGCCGGGCCCTGTCACCCGAATGAACATCAGGCCGTAGACAAAAGCGGGGATGGTTCGAATGGCCGCAATCAGGCCTCTGCCGATTACCGCAATGGACCGGGGCACCAGATTGGTGGCGGACAGAAAGGACAGGGGCAGGGAGATTACCGCACCCACCACCGTCCCCAGGAAGGCGATGCAGAAGGTTTCCAGCAGCAGATAGGGAACGCCGTCCGTGCCAAAGGTCAGCAGCAGCTTGGTGTCCGGATGGAAAATCCCGGAAAGAATATTCCCCGCCACTGCCAGCCCCTTCTCTCCGGTGCTGCCCAGCTTTACCGTAGTGCTGGACCAGGCCATGAGTATCACAAGGAAAAAGGCAATCAACAGCTGGTAACCCCAGCGCTTGGGGGCAGCCCGATAGGCATGTTCAATGGTTTCGTTCATTTTCCGTCCCTCCCCTCAGGTCAAGCGCTTGCGGATGGCATGACTGATTCCCTCGATCACCACCACCGTCACGAACAGCACGATCAGAATCATGCCCAGGCTGTCATATTCCCGCCAGCCGATTTTCTCGTTCATGATCAGTCCCAAGCCTCCCGCCCCAACGTAGCCCAGAATGGAGGCATAGCGGACATTGCCCTCCAGGCAGAACAGGGACACGGACAAATAGGTGGGCAGCACCTGGGGGAATACCGCCGTTAGGAAGGCTTGCAGACGGGTAGCTCCCAAAGCCTCCATGGCCTCAAAGGGCCCCATGTCCACGGTTTCGATGATCTCAAACAGCTGCTTTCCCACATAGGCAAAGGTAAACACCCCGATTGCGCAGGTACCCGCCATGGTTCCCAGGCCAAAAATGTAGGTGGCAATCAGGGCGCAGACCAGGGTCGGCAGGGTGCGAACCAGGCTCAGAAACAGCCGGACGATCTGTACCACCATCCGGTTCGTCACAATATTGCTGGCCGCGAGAACCGCGAAGGGGATTGCCAGCACCGCCCCCGCAAAGGAGCCCAGCAGTGACATCTTGATGGTATCCAGCAGCGGGCTCCAAATCTTGGAAAGATAGGCCGTATTGGGCGGCACCATGGCTTTCAGAATATCAAAGAACCGGCTGCCGTTTTTCACCAGTACGGCAAAGGAAAAGCCCGTAATTCTCACGGACACAGCCGTAATCAGCACCAGAAGCAGCAGAATGAGGGGCAGGCGGCTTCTCTTTTCCTCCACGGTTTCGCCGCTGGGGAGGGTGTATTTCTTCGGCGGGAAAACACGGTCATACAGGCTCATGCTTCTGCCTCCTCCCCGTAGATAGCGTCCAGTACCGTTTGGTTCACATCCTTCGCCGGGCCGTCATAGACGATTTTTCCGGAGCGGATGCCGATAATCCGGCTGGCATATTCCATGGCAAGCTCGATGTGGTGGATATTCAGCAAAATGGAAATCCCCATCTCCTGATTGATCCGGAC
>DEUP01000039.1:0-139 GCA_002362625.1 Clostridiales bacterium UBA3259 | reverse complement strand
CCCCATCTCCTGATTGATCCGGACGAAGTCCTCCATAACCTGCTTGGCCGTGACGGGGTCCAGCGCCGCCACCGGCTCGTCCGCCAGGATGATTTTCGGATTTTGCGCCAGCGTTCGGGCCAGGGCCACCCGCTGCTGC
>DEUP01000044.1:16456-17596 GCA_002362625.1 Clostridiales bacterium UBA3259 | reverse complement strand
GGCGGAGGCCTCCGGGTTCTTACTCTTTACGATGGGCTTTTCCAGCTTCTCCCGGAAGGCGGTGTTGGTGTAGAGATATCCGCTCATGAGGAAGTCAAAGAGATTCCACAGCTCGCTGAGCCGGTTTTCCACGAGAGTGCCCGTCAGCACGAACCGCTGGCGGCTGTTTATCTGCTTCACCGCCTTGGAGGTCAGGGTGGCCGCGTTTTTGATGTGCTGGGCCTCGTCCAGCACGCAGCAGTAAAATTCCTGCCGGCTGTAGTCCCCGATGTCCTGCCGCAGCAGTTCATAGGATGTCACCCATACATCTGTGTCCGCACGGTCCCGCAGGGCTTTCCGCTCAGCGGCAGTGCCAAGGATCAGCCGATAGGACAGCTGGGGGGCGAATTTTGTCAGCTCCTCGCCCCAGTTGTAGATCAGAGAGGCGGGGCAGACCACGAGACTGGTTTTCTGCGTGGTTTTCCTGGGAACAGTTGCCAGAAACGCGATGACCTGCAATGTCTTGCCAAGGCCCATTTCGTCCGCCAGAATGCCGCCGAATCCGTAGCCTTCCAGAGTTTTCAGCCATTGAAAGCCGGTTTTCTGATAGGGCCGGAGTACCGTTTCCAAGTCCTCCGGCAGGGCGTAGTCGCTCTCCGACAGAGCCTTGAAACTGCGGATCATCTCCCGGAATCGGCTGTCCCGGCTGACCTGAATCCCATCGCTGCCGCTGAACATCCCGTCCAGGTACAGCCCCCGGTAGGCGGGCAGTGTGACGGTGCCCTTGGCCAGCTCCTTCCTGGAAAGCTGGAGCATCTGGGCCATTTCTGCCATTTTTTCATAGCCGGAGCCATTCAGTTCCAGATACCTTCCGTCGGTGAGCCGGTGATATTTCCGACGCAGCAGCAGGCTCTGGTACAGGGCAGACAGCTCCTCCTTGGGAAAACCGCCGGTGTCCAGCGTCAGGGTCAGCAGCCCATCGGAAACGGAAAGTCCTACGCTGGCGGCGGTGGGTTGGATACGCCTGCTTTGCAGCCGGTCACTGAGGTAGACCTCACCGCACTGCCGGAAGCTGTCCAGCGGGCCGGTCAGAAAGTCGTAGGCTTCCTCCTCCCCGGTGAGGGTGAAGCTGCCGCCCTGCCGCTGGAAATACCGCTGGGC
>DEUP01000044.1:0-16125 GCA_002362625.1 Clostridiales bacterium UBA3259 | reverse complement strand
AGGCCCAGCGTTTCTTCCTCCATGTCAAAATAGAAGCCGGTTGCGCATTCCTCCGGCAGGTATTCCTGTAAAAGGCCCTCCCGGTCTTCGATTTCCACCAGTTCTCCGATCTCCGGCAGCACACAGCCGCAGAAGGTGGGCAGATCTTTCAGGGCAAGGCACATGGACTCCTGCCCCTGTTCCAGCAGAGGGTACACCTTCTCCCGAAAGGCCGGGCTGCACCGTTGGAGGGTATTTTCGCTCAGGGCGTACAGGCTCTTTCGGCTGCCGAAGAAACGGTAAGGACAGGGCGTTTTGATTTCCAGAAGAACGCTGTTCCCCTGCTTTTCTACCCGGATGCCGACCTGGGGATCCTCCCGAAGGAGTCTGAGATTGTTTCCCCTTTCGGTTTCCAGCGGTTCCCCCTCCAGCAGGTCAAACCACCGGTCAAAGGAGTCGCCGGTAAGGGTGATCCGGTTTTTCTCATCGCCGGATTCATACCGGGAATAGAGGGAGCCGCTCATGGAACGGAACTGACTATACTCATTCATCAGCAGCTCAATCATGGCCTGAGAGCGATCATCGAACTGCTCCATGCTGTGATCCAACGTAAGATTTTTGCCGTAGCTTTCCGTCCGGCGCTGATTTACATTGTTCAGAAAGTCCCGGAGGTTTTTCACCACATAAAGCTTCTCCCGTCCCACCCGGAAGGTGAACGCGGGGTAGCCGCGGTAGACGGTGTGAAGCTGGGGCGCCAGACGGGCAGGGATATCCGGAAGGGCAGGCTGCTGCTCCCGGCTTTTTTGCAGGTAGCGCTGCAGCAGGGCCTGGGCGTAGCGGTCACTGCGCGCCGCGGAAGGCCGGGGCGGTTCTTCCACATAGGCAATCATGGCGGCGGCAACATGCTTGCATCTGCCCATCTCCTCAAACCGGGGACAGCTGCAGCCGATGCGCATATAGCCGTATTCCATCTGCTGAAAACGGACGGAATAGGTCTCGCTGCCCCGGACGAGGCACTTCACAACCGGATTCTCACCCTCTCCAGCCGTCATATCCAGCACACGCCCCTGCCGGAAGTACTCCATGCCCCGGGCATAGTCCGCATTGGAAAACAGCGATTTTACCTGTGTCTGATCCAGTTTCAAAGGAATCCCACCTTGTCTGTGTTTTCCAACAGTATAGCATGAAAAACGGGAAAAGAAAAGGCAGAATGTGCCGGTAAATCGCTCCCTCGCCAGTCTCCGCACCAAGCGCGAATTCTGATGGCAGGCAGAAATCAGGCAGCCCAGCTATCATCGCAGATTGAAAGGGTGTCGCGTTTCGCGGCACCCTTCTTAAAATGTTTGAAGTTTTCCAATATTTCAAAAGAAATTCGTATTATTATCGACAAATAGTTCTGCCTTCCAGATTTCCAACCGCGCAGGCAAACCGCTGCCTTACCGTCAATGATGTTAACAAGGGGTCGCCCTCCCGGATTCTCAGGGTGCGGCGGATCTCCTTTGGTATTACAATTCTGCCAAGATCATCCACCCGGCGAACGATTCCTGTTGCTTTCATATTTCTTCCTCTCCTTGTGGTTATTTCTCACTGGTATTGTTTGCAGCAAATGGGGAATTATCCGGGGGAGCCTTGAAAGTACAGACAATTTTCCTTTCCATGGGAACAATTCCGAAGGTTCATGGAGGTATATATCACTTGCGTATGTGAAAACGCGGCTTTTGCAGGTGAGGAAAGGAAATTGCCGGCAGAGGGGTTGACAGGATGGAATTCCGGGTGTAAAATGCGGCGTAAAAAGGCAAAGGCGTCTTTTGGGGATTTTCCCGAAAGGCGCCTTCGACTTTTTGAGTTCTTAAAAAATCAGCCAGCTGGCAGGGGCAGCGAATGCCCCTTGCTTTTGAAAGGAGGGATCACCGTGAAAACGCGAAAGCGGCCGCTTATCCTGCTGCCCTGTCTGGGGCTTTTGCTTCTGCTGATCTGCCTGCTGCCCAAGCGGGAGCTGCCGGGCTGGGAGACCATGGACGGCTTGTCCGCCGCCTGGCAGTGGAAGCTGCGGCGGGAAATTTCCCGGATTGAAGAAGCGTATCCCCAAGACCGGGAGGACATCGACGCCCTGGAGGATGCCTTCATCCGCCAGGGCTGGGCGGTGGAGGACAGCGACGAAATCTACCCTGCCTATCTCGCCAATCCCCGGGAATTGATTCGCTTCTGGGAGGATGCGTCCGCTGGAAAAACCGCTGACGGCGGCTTCCTTCGAATCCATGAGGACGGCGGCTTCGGCCTGACCCGGTTTATCCACAGGAAGGGAGAGACACTCTGCGCGCTGATCAGCGCCGGATGGACGGAGGAAGGGCTTTCCATCCGCCGTCAGGAGGTTCTGCCAGTGTATGATATGGTACTGGCAGACTGGGACACCTTCTACTACCGCCTGTTCCCGGAGGATCCCCACTACATTGACTATATGCAGGTACGGCTGACTCCGCCGGACAGGGAACACTACGACCTGTGCCGGAAGTATATCCTGCCCATCGGCTACCAGATGGTGAACCTGTTTCTGGTGGACTGGTCGAAAGGGGATTGGGGCGATCTGTCTTTTTCCGACGTGTTTGAATACCTGTACGAAATGGAAACCGGAGAACCCGGGTTTTCCTGGACGGACTACGTGGATCCGGAAAATCACACCCGGGCCCTTTTGCCCATGGCGCTGTTTGAGGACATGCTGCTGTCCTATTTTTCCATTTCCCGGGAGGAGCTGCGGCTTCGGGCCGGTTGGACGGAGGCGGGATACCCCTGGCGCACCTTCTTTGGGGACGATCTGACCACAAGGAGCTATCCCATATGCGAGCCCGCGGTGACGGAGGTACAGGAAAACCAGGACGGCACCTTCACCCTCCGGGTCCGGGTTGGCTCCCCGGAGAAGAAAACGGACTGCCTGTTTTCCCATGAGGTTACCATTCGTTCCCTGGCCGACGGAACATACCAATATGTATCCAACAAGGTTACGGAGGTCGGCCAATGGGGCCTGCCCTTCCGTCAGTCCCGGTTCACCCTGGACGGCTGAGTCTTCCCGTGCCACACAAAGAACAGCAGCAAGCTGAGGGCGCAGATGGCGCCGCCAAAGAAAAAGGCCGCGGACAGGCTCCTGTCTGACAACGCCCCGAAGATCAGATTCGTGACGATGCCCACCGTGCTGATGAGCATGGAATAGACGCTGAGGGCCGTAGCCCGGTTTCCCGTATGGATCTGCCGGTTTTGGATCTCCGCCTGGTAGGGCTGAAGCAGGGTATAGGAAAGGCGCATGGCCAAAATAGACATAACGGAGGGAACCGCCCGGGAGGAAAGGGCCAGAACCAGGCATGCCACCACGTCCAGCGCGCAAAAGAGGAACAGGGATGGGCCAGCGCCCAGCCTGCGGGTAAGTCCGGAGGAATATACCCCCAGCAGCCCCAGCAGGGTGACGGCAATATAGACCATGCCCATGGCGGAAGCGGAAAGCCCGCACCGGGTGTATTGAAGCTGGCTTAAAAATACGGTAATGGTCTGGTGCGCCTCTGTCAGAAGGGCCACGGCAATGAGGAACAGGAGAAAGGTTTTGTTGCTTAAGGTCTTTACCAGGGTCTCCCGGATTGGCTCCGGCCGGGGCGCCGACTGAGGCTCCGGCTTTACATCGGACAGGCAGAGGGAAAGCATGGCGGCCGCGCCGTAGCTGACCACAGTCAGCAGCGCGGACAGGGCGTAGTTATCCTTTACAAACAGGGAAAACACAGCGGCGGCAAACAAAAGGCCCGCCATGTTCGCGCTGTTGTAGATGCCGAAGACCTTCTGGCTGTCGCCGCCCTCACTGGACAGGTACAAAATGGTCACGTCCACACCGGAAAATCCGGAGATTACCACGCTGAGCATAATCCGCTCCAGCAGAAAGCCCCAAACGCCCGCGGCCTGCCAGAAGACGATTTTGGAGATAAAATACAGACCGGAGCAGAATACCATGGTCTTCCGGTATCCCAGCTTATCCGCCGCCACACCCCAGGGGATCTCCAGGGCAATGGTCAGTGCCAGGGAAATGCTCTCAATTAGGGTGATCTGGAAGACCGTGACCCCCTGGGCCTGGCGGTACAGCGTGGCGATGGGGCCGTAAAACACCATACCCTGAAGCAGGGAGATGGCGTACATGATATACAGGTTTTTCTTCATTGGATATCCTCTCTTTTTCAATATTTCATGTTCAATTCCAGCATTATTTGAGAGGGTACAGCGCCTTTTCATAATCCGCCACATAATAGCGCGGATTGGTTCGTCCTTTCGTAAGGATGGTATGCCCTTCCGCTTCCAGCTTTTCCTTCTGGGCTTCCACGCCGCCGGGATACTTGGGGTTCAGCTCGCCCCCTGCCTTCAGGGTTCGCCACCAGGGCGTTTCCGCCTCCCGGCGCTGGTAGCTTGCCCAGGCCGCAATGGAGACAAAGATTCCCGCTGTGATCGGCTCGGTAAAGTCGGCATGGTTTTCTTTGGCAAAGTACGCCCGCAGCTCTCCCACGGTGGTCAGCTTCCCCCAGGGGATCCGTTTCATCACCTGGTCATAGGCCATGGGCGGCGCGAAATACATTTTGTCCCCGCCGTATTTTTGGATGCTTTTTGGATCTGTGATGATTTGCAGCTTGGGCATGTCCTTGCTGTCGTGAAGCATGGCGTTAAAATCCTTGGTTTCTTCGTTTGCCATTTCCGCTCACCTCCTGGGGTCAGAATACTCCATTTTCCTTCTCTGTGCAATGAGGCGGTTTTGAAATTGAGAAATATTTTTTAAAAATCCGGGATAAAGCCCACGTCCGCGGAATCCGCCTCCTGAGTGAAGCCTTCCAAATTGTTTAAATACATCCAGCTGAGCACCGCGTCGTATTCCTCGTCGGTGATCCGGCGGTCAAAGGGTGCGGGCAGCGTTCCCATGGGGGTATACTGCCGCATAAGGCTGACCAGCACCTCACCTGGGGCAAAGTTCTCCCCAATCCAGTCCAGCACCCGGAGGGAATTGTCCACGCAGCCGGGGAGAATCAGATGGCGGATCACCGTTCCCCGGGTGATTTTGTCACCCGCCCACTGTACCGGTCCGGTCTGGCGCACCATTTCCGTAATGGCGGCAGCGGCCACGGGAAAGTAGTCCGCCGCTCCGGACAGGGTCTGGGAAAGGCCGGCGTCCGCGTACTTTAAATCCGGCAGGTAGATGTCAATTCTGCCTTCCAGTGCCCGGAGGGTTTCCACCCGCTCGTAGCCGCCGCAGTTGTACACCACCGGCACGGGAAGCTTTGGGGTGAGGGCCGGTAAAATCGTAGGCAGGAAATGGGTGGGGGTCACCAGGTCGATGTTCTCCGCGCCCTGGGCGATCAGGTCTTCAAACAAGGCTCGGAGGGCCTGGAAATCCATGGGCTTTCCCACGGCTCCGCCGCTGATGGCTCTGTTTTGACAGTATTTACAGCCTAAGGTGCAGCCGCCGAAGAAGACCGCGCCGCTGCCTCCGTTTCCGGCCAGGGCCGGTTCCTCCCATTTGTGGAGCATGGCCTTGGCGACCAGCGCTGTGTCCGGACAGCGGCAGAAGCCAGGGCTTCCCTTTGACCGATCCGCCCCGCATTGCCGGGGACAGAGGGTGCAGTTAACGTAGTTCATAAGATTGGTACCTCAGAATGCGTGGAAAGTTGAAAAATCTACTCAACATCATAGCAGGTTTTTGTCGGTTTCTCAACCTAATCTTTACGCGGAGAGAAAATTGTGCTATACTTTAGAAAACTTTTCGTGAAGGATGGATTTTCTATGGAAATTCATTTTGCCGGGGAACAGGACATTCCCGGTCTCATTAGCCTACTCAAGCAGGTGGGAGAGGTTCATCATCAGATCCGCCCGGATCTGTTTCACGCCGGGGCACAGAAATATGACGAAGAAGCCCTGAAGGGGCTGCTGCAGGAGGATAGCCGCCCGATTTTTGCCGCCACTCAGGATGGCAGGGTGATCGGCTATGTCTTCTGCATTCTTCAGGAGACCAGGGGAGAACCGGCTCTGGCTGACCGGAGGGTTCTTTATATCGACGATCTGTGCGTAGACCAGGCCGTCCGGGGCGGCGGCGTGGCGAAGGCCCTGTATGATCACACCTGTGCCTATGCAAGGGAGCTGAACTGCGACGCCGTGACACTGAACGTCTGGTGCGGCAATGACCGAGCCATGCGCTTTTACGAAAAGTGCGGCTTAAAGCCTCAAAAGATCGGTATGGAGTATATCTTAAAGTAAGGAGAACCCAATGGCCTTTGACGCAACATTTTTATCCGCTGTTCTTGAGGAGATCCGGGGCAAGTGTCTGGGGGGCCGGGTGGACAAGATCCATCAGCCCAGCCGGGACGCTTTGATTCTCCACATCCGGGGGAAGGAAACCCGGGAAAAGCTGCTGTTCGCTCCCAATCCCACCGCACCCCGGCTTCATCTCACCGCCGCCTCTCCTGAGAATCCGGCGGAGCCGCCCATGTTCTGTATGCTGCTGCGAAAGCACCTTCTGGGCGCCCGGCTGGCAAAAATCAGCCAGCTTCCCATGGAACGGGCGGCCTTCTTCACCTTTGACTGCACCGACGAAATGGGCTACCCCATCCAGAAGACCCTGGCGGCGGAGCTGATGGGCCGCACCTGCAACCTGTACCTGCTGGACGAGAGCGGCCGGATCATTGACTGTCTGCGCAGAATCGGTCTGGATGAAAGCGCGAGACGGGCAGCATTGCCGGGTCTTAAATACCAGCTTCCCCAGCCGGTGGAAAAGCTGGATCCCAAGGGCGAGGTGGACTGCGTTTCCCTGCTGAAGGAAGCCGGCGCGGATCCGCTGTGTGACCGGCTGATGGACAGCCTGGGCGGGCTTTCCCCTCTGGTGTGCCGGGAGGCGGCCCTGTATGCCGCCGGGGACGTGGATGCCCGGGTGACCAATTGCGATCCGGAGGAAACCGGGCGGAAGCTTTCGGCGTTCTTCCGGGAGGTTATGAACCATCCGGCGCCCTATTATTACGCCCTGGCGGACGGCACCCCCAAGCAGTTCGCCTTCTGTCCCATAAAGCAGTATGGCGGCTGTGAGAGGGCGGAGTCCTTCAGCGCGCTGCTTGACAGCTACTATACTCTCCGGGACCGGAAGGACGCCATGCGGCAAAAAAGCCAGTCCGTCCGGAAGACCGTGCAGAACCTGTGCACCCGCTTAAGCCGGAAGCTGGCCATTCAGGAAAAGGAACTGAGCGCCACCTATGACCGGGAGCGGCTGCGGCAGCTGGGAGACATCCTCACCGCCAACCTCCACCGGATTGTGAAGGGTCAGACCAAAATTCAGTGCGAGGACTTCTATAACGAGAACATGGGCCTCATCGAGATTCCCCTCAGCCCCATTCTGTCTCCCCAGCAGAACGCCGCCAAATTCTACAAGGACTACGCCCGGATGAAGAACGCGGAAAAGGAGCTGACCCACCAGATTGCCCTGGGAGAAGGGGAGCTGAGCTACCTGAAAAGCGTCCTGGAAGAGCTGAACCGGGCAGGCACCGAGGGGGAATTGGAGGAGATCCGCCGAGAGCTCCAGGAGGGCGGCTATCTTCGGCCGGACACCGGCAAGCGGAAAATGAAGCTTTCCAAGGTATCTCCCATGTGCTTTACCTCCACCGACGGCTATCCCATTACCGTGGGCCGGAACAACAGGCAGAACGAGGAGCTGACCTTCAAGTCCGCGAGAAAGGACGACATCTGGTGCCACGCCTCCAAGGTGCATGGCGCCCATGTAATCATCTCCTGCGGCGGCGTTACGCCACCGGACGATACCGTCACCCAGGCCGCCCAGCTGGCAGCCTTCTATTCGGAATCCACCGCCGGTCAGAACATTCCCGTGGACGTGACCAGTGTCAAGCAGGTGAAGAAGATCGTGGGCGGCAAGCCCGGCATGGTGATCTATCACACCTATAAAACCGTGATCTGCAATCCCTATCCGGATATCGTGGTGGACGCGCTGAACGCGGAAAAGAAAAAGGAAGAATAACAGAGGGGAAGGCCACGCTATGCTTTTCGGGAATCCGTGACCATCCGATCTAAGCATTGGCATTCTTTCCTGTCTTGCCTTATACTTACACAGAAAGAAACTGGCCGAGACCTGGCCGGAATATCGGAAGGAGCAATTATCCAATGAACACCATCGCGAATATGGTTTTTGACGAGGAACGGGCGCTGTACGGTGCCCGGGAGGTTTTGGTAAAGGACTGCCGCTTTGACGGCCCCGCCGACGGCGAAAGCCCCTTAAAGGAGTGTGCCGGCATAGCGGTTGAGAACTGCTGGTTTAATCTCCGCTATGCCCTTTGGCATGACACCAATCTGAAGCTTTCCCGCTCGGAGCTGACCCCGCTGTGCCGGGCGGCTCTGTGGTACTGCGAAAATGTGGAGATTCGGGACTGTAAGCTTCACGGCATCAAGGCCCTGCGGGAGTGCCGGGACATCCGGATGGCGGACTGCGAGATCCGTTCCCCGGAATTCGGCTGGTTCACCCGGGATATTGCCATGGAGGGCTGCGACGTGGAGGGAGAATACTTCATGCTGCGCTCGGAGCGCCTGAATTTCCGGAACGTCCACCTGAACGGGAAGTATTCCTTCCAGTACATCACCGACTCCGTGTTTGAAAACTGCGTGCTGAATACCAAGGACGCCTTCTGGCACGGGAAAAACATTACCGTCCGCAACTGCACGGTGACGGGAGAATACCTGGCCTGGTACAGCGAGAATATCACCTTCGACCACTGTAAAATCGTGGGCACCCAGCCCCTTTGCTACTGCAAGGGCTTAAGGCTGATTGACTGCGAAATGGTGGACACGGACCTGAGCTTTGAACGCTCGGAGGTGGAGGCCACCCTTACCGCCCCCATTGTCAGCATTAAAAATCCCCTGTCCGGCTCCATCCGGGTTCCCGCCGTGGGCGAGGTGATCCGGGACATTGACGGCGCCCTGGGAGAAGTCATCATCGGGTAAGCGTCACTTCAGGAAAGGAGTCTGATTATGGAGCGATCCGGAAAGCGTTTTGGAAAAACCCTGGGCGCCCTGGCGGGAGTATCCGCTCTGGCCGCCGCCACCTCCTACCTGACCACCCGGTTTTTTGTCCGGGCGGCTCTGGATCGGGAACAGCCAGGGGTGATGAAGAAAACCCACCATTTGGTTTCCGGCAGCAAGGGAAACGACGCCTTCAGGGCCTACCGCAGGGACGCCGCCCAGGCTCTTCTGGAAGCGGACACGGAGCCGGTTTCCATTACCGCCCGGGACGGGGTGACCCTGGCGGGCCACTGGCAGGAAGGCCTGGATCCCCAGCGGATCATCATTGCCGTCCACGGCTGGCGCACCAGCTGGAACCGGGATTTCGGCATGGCGGCCCCTTTCCTTCATGAAAACCATTGCAGTGTACTCTATATCGAGCAGCGGGGACAGAACGGCAGCGGCGGAGATTACATGGGCTTCGGGGCGACGGAGCAGTTTGACTGCCAGGAATGGGTGGATTGGACAATCCGGGAGAAGTCCCGGACGCTTCCCATTTATCTGTACGGTATTTCCATGGGAGCGGCCACGGTGCTGATGGCCTCAGGACTTAAGCTGCCCGGGAACGTCAAGGGAATCGTGGCGGACTGCGGCTTTACCTCTCCCGACGACATCTGGCGGCACGTTGCCAGCGACAACCTCCATATCCCCTACGGCCTGCATCGCTTCGCCGCCGGAAGCCTCTACCGGAAGCGGAACCGGCTGAATCCCTTCCACTATTCCGCCGCCGGCGCTTTAGAGAAGACCAATATTCCTGTTTTGCTGATTCATGGGGAAGAGGATCGGTTCGTGCCTGTCCGGATGGCCTATGAAAATTATGAGGCCTGCGCGGCGCCCAAGCGGATGCTGATTGTGCCGGGAGCGGGCCATGCAATGAGCTATTTTATGGATCCGGAGGACTATGAGGACGCCCTTCGGTATTTCTGGCAGGACTTTGACCAGTTGGAACGGCCCCCTCAGCGGGCCGAAACGCAAAAGGAGTTTGAAGCATGACCCTGAGGGATTTCTTTTCAGCGCATCCCAAGGCCGCTCTGGCCTTTTCCGGCGGCGTGGATTCGGCGTACCTGCTGTACGCCGCCCGGACTCTGGGGGCGGACGTGCGCCCCTACTATGTGAAAACCTGCTTTCAGCCGGCTTTTGAACTGGAAGACGCGGGGAAGCTGACCCGGGAGCTGGGCATTCCCATAACCGTGGTGGAAAAGGATATCCTCGCCTCGGATACCATCCGGAAAAACCCAGGCAACCGGTGCTACTACTGCAAGCAGGCCATTCTCGGCGCCATTCAGGAGGCGGCTGCCCGGGATGGCTACACCCTCCTGCTGGACGGAACCAACGCCTCTGACGATGTCTCCGACCGGCCCGGCTTTCTGGCGCTGAAGGAAAACGGGGTTCTCTCTCCCCTGCGGGAGGCTGGACTGACCAAGGCGGAAATCCGGGAGAAGAGCCGGGAGGCGGGACTGTTTACCTGGGACAAGCCTGCCTACGCCTGCCTTGCCACCCGGATCCCCACAGGGGTTCCCATTGCGGAAGACGCCCTGGCTGCCATAGAGCGGGGAGAAGGGGCGCTGACAAGACTGGGATTTCGGGATTTCCGGATCCGGCTGCTGGGAAAGGCGGCAAAAATCCAGGTAAAAGAGGAACAGCTGGGGCTGGCTTTGGAAAAGCGCGCCCAGATCAGGGAGGCCCTTCGGGCGGATTTTTCGGACATACTGCTGGACTTGGAGGTAAGACCGTGAACGGTGATTTGCGTAAATTATTGGAGGATGTGCGCCGCGGCGCTGTCAGCGTGGACAGCGCCCTGCTGGAACTGAAAAAAGCGCCCTTTGAGGATCTGGGCTTCGCCAAAATCGACACCCACCGGAAGCTGCGTCAGGGGGTTGCCGAGGTGATCTACGGCGGCGGAAAGACCCCGGAGCAGATTTTGGGCATTGCAAGCCGGATGCGGGAGGATGGCCAGAAGACCATTCTGATTACCCGGCTGTCACCGGAGAGCGCCCAGGCCCTGTCCGGGCAGCTGCCCCTTGACTACCACGAAGAGGCGAAAATTGGTATTGTGGGGCAGCTGCCCCCCATAGACGGTCAGGGGAAAATCGTCATCGCCACCGGCGGCACCAGCGACATTCCCGTGGCTGAGGAAGCGGCCCTCACCGCCCAGGCTCTGGGGAATCAGGTGGTGCGGCTGTATGATGTGGGCGTGGCCGGGATCCATCGGCTGCTGTCCCATGCCGACGATCTCATGTCCGCCCGGGTTGTGGTGGCCATTGCGGGAATGGAGGGGGCTCTGGCCAGCGTTATCGGCGGGTTGGTGGACTGTCCGGTGATCGCCGTTCCCACCAGCGTGGGCTACGGAACGGCCTTTGGAGGCGTTACCGCCCTGCTTTCCATGCTCAATTCCTGCGCCAGCGGGGTGTCGGTGGTGAACATCGACAACGGCTTTGGGGCGGGATATCTGGCCAGCATGATCAATCACCTGGGAGGCTGAGAAAATGGGAATCTTATATTTGGACTGCGGCATGGGCGCGGCGGGAGATATGCTGGCCGCCGCCCTGCTGGAATTGGTTCCGGACAAGGAGGATGTGCTCCGGATTCTGAACAATCTGGGATTGCCCGGCGTGACAGCAGCCCTCTACCCCGGAGAAAAGTGCGGCATCACCGGAAGCCGCTTTTCCGTCACCGTTCATGGTCAAGAGGAACACAGCCACGATCATCACGAGCACGAACATGACCACGAGCATGATCACGAGCATCACCATCATCACAGCGGCATGGAGGACATTTCCCATCTGGTGGAGCGCCTGCCTGTTTCCCCGAGGGTGCGGCAGGACATCAGGAACGTATACGAAATCATTGCCCAGGCGGAAAGCAGTGTCCACGGCGTGCCGGTGAATCAGATTCATTTCCATGAGGTAGGCTCCCTGGACGCTCTGACGGATATCACCGCCGTGTGCCTGCTTATGGAGAAGCTTTCTCCCCAGGCGGTCTATGCCAGTCCCGTCCATGTGGGCAGCGGCCACGTCCACTGTGCCCATGGAATTCTGCCTGTGCCCGCTCCCGCCACGGCAAAGATCCTCACAGGGATTCCCACATACGGCGGAAGCATCCAGGGAGAGCTTTGCACCCCCACCGGGGCGGCCCTGCTGAAATACTTTGTCACAGCCTTTGGCCCTCAGCCTGTGATGCGGGTCAGCAGCCTGGGCTATGGCATGGGAAGCAAGGATTTCCCCGTGGCCAACTGCCTGCGTGCCATGCTGGGCAGCGGGGAGGAAACCGGGGACACCGTGGCGGAGCTGTCCTGCAACCTGGACGATATGACCGGCGAGGAGATTGGCTTTGCCATGGAGGCCCTGCTGAACGCGGGGGCGCTGGACGTTTACACCATTCCCATCGGCATGAAAAAGTGCCGTCCCGGCGTGATGCTCACCGTGCTGTGCCCCATGGGAGAGCGTGACCGGTTTGTAAAGCTTCTGTTCCGGCATACCACCACCCTGGGCATCCGGGAGGCGGAGAAGCGCCGCTATACCCTGGAGCGCCGGGAGGAAACCCGGAACGGCGTCCGCTTCAAGGTGTCTCAGGGATACGGCGTCTGCCGGGAAAAGCCGGAATATGAGGATTTGGCAGCTCTGGCCCGGGAGGAAGAGATCAGCCTTTTGGAGGCAAAACAGAAGCAGTCATAAGACATAAAAGCGTCTCAGGTTTTTGGGTCTGAGACGCTTTCATTTTTGGGGAATCCAGAGGAAAGGAAGAGTCCACTGGATTTTTTTGAATAATTTTCCTGGGGCTGGCAAACAATACCATCGGAAATTAATTTTGGAGGTATGAACCATGAATCGAATACGAGCCATTCCTTTCCTTACCGCCCTGGGCTGCGCGATTGCCCTGGCCGGGCCGGTAAGTGCCCTGGAGGTGGACAGCGACAGCGTGTACTGCTTCTCTCCGGAGGACTTTTCACCCGAGGAGGCTATTACCGGAATCTGCATCACGGACCTTCCCCAGGACAAGGGCAGCGTAATGCTGGGCACCCGGATTCTCCGGGCGGGAGATATCCTCACCGCGGATCAGGTGTCCCAGATGACCTTCGCCCCGGTGCGGACGGAAACGGATCAAAGCGTCCAGGTTGGCTACCTGCCCATCTTCTCTGACCGGGTGGAAGGAAACGTGACCATGACCATCGGCATCCGGGGTAAGGAGGATCTGCCGCCGGTGGCGGAGGATTCCGCCGTGGAAACCTATAAGAATATTCCCGCAAAGGGAAACGTGAAGGCCACGGATCCCGAGGGCCAGCCCATGACCTATACCGTTACCCGCGCTCCCAAACGGGGAAATGTGGTTCTTCGTGAGGATGGCAGCTTCACCTATACGCCAAAGAAGAATAAAATTGGCGTGGATTCCTTCACCTTCACCGCTACAGATCCCGCCGGGAACGTGTCCCGGGAGGCTGCTGTTACCATCACTGTGCTGAAGCCCACGGAAGCGCCCCAGTATACGGACACCCTGGGCAAGGAGTGCCAGTTCGCGGCGGAGTGGATGAAGCATACGGGGATCTTCATTGGGGAGACCCTGGGGGACAAGACCTGCTTCTCTCCGGAGCGGCAGGTAACCAGAGGGGAATTCGTGACCATGCTGGTCAAGGCCCTGGACATTCCCACGGATGAAGACCTGGTATACACCGGCTACACCGATGAAATTCCCCAATGGCTTCAGCCGTACCTGGCCGCCGCTATGCGCGCCGGAGTCACCGCGGGGCTACAGGAGCAGCAGGTCTTCGGCGCTGACGAGCCGGTTACCGGCGCGGAGGCCGCTGTGATGCTGTGCAGTGCCCTGAAGCTGGAGAAGGAGGCCCTTGGTCAGGAAGAGGAAGCAACACCCGTCTGGGGTCAGGATGCCCTGACCGCCCTGGCGGGCCGTGGGATCACCCTGGATGGGGACAGCCCTGTGACCCGGGGCGTAGCCGCCCAGGTGCTGTATCTGGCAAGCAAGCTGAATCAGGCGTAAAAAGATCCTGCCGCGGCTAAAACCGCGGCAGGACTGCTGTTATTCCTTTTCCCAGGTGACAGGGGTTACCACCGGTTTTCCGTCGGCATTGAGGAGAGGAGTTAACCCTCCCGCGTAGCCGTTGACGTGGAACAAATAGTTGACGCCGGTTCGTTTGTCCACCCACACTTCATTTAAGGAGCTGAGGGCGCCGCCCTGAGAATAGACCTTGAAAAAACGGTTATCCTGCTTTGCCATTACTGCTTCACACCCTCGACGATGCCGTTGGCCAGACCAACCAGCCCCTGCATCTGGCTGGGAATGATGATCTTGGTGGCCTTGCCGTCGGCAACCTTTTCCATGGCCTGGATGGACTTGAGCTTCAGCACGGAATCGTTGGGGGCCTTCTCGTTGAGCATTTCCAGGGAATCGGCCAGAGCCTGCTGCACCTTGCGGATGGCCTCGGCCTCGCCTTCGGCCTTCAGAATCGCGGACTGACGCTCGGCCTCTGCCCGGAGGATCGCGGCCTGCTTCTCGGCGTCGGCCCGGAGAATGGCGGATTCCCGCTCACCTTCGGCAAGGAGAATCGCGGACTTTTTGGAGCCTTCCGCCTGCAAGATGGCCTGACGACGGTCACGCTCGGCCTTCATCTGCTTCTCCATGGAGTTCTGGATGTCGGTGGGAGGCAGAATGTTCTTCAGCTCCACCCGGTTGACCTTAATGCCCCAGGGATCGGTGGCCACGTCCAGGATGGCCCGCATCTTGGTGTTGATCAGATCCCGGGAGTTCAGGGTCTGGTCAAGCTCCAGCTCGCCGATGATGTTACGCAGGGTGGTGGCGGTGAGGGTTTCCATGGCCATCATGGGCTGCTCCACGCCGTAGGTGTACAGCCTGGGGTCGGTGATCTGGAAGTAAATGACCGTGTCGATCTGCATGGTGACGTTGTCCTTGGTGATGACAGGCTGGGGAGGATAGTCGAGAACCTGTTCCTTCAGGCTGACCTTCCGGGCAACCCGATCCAGGAAGGGAACCTTGAAGTGAAGTCCCACGCCCCACACGCTGTGGAAGGCGCCCAGACGCTCAATGACGTAGGCACGGGACTGCTGGACAACGGCAATGTTGGTGATGATGATAATGAACGCGATGAGAATGATGACTGCTAAAATAATAAGACCCATAAATTTACCTCCTGTTTTTTCTCCGAGAACAAGACTGCTCTCTGCTTAACTTACTTCACTTCTTCGGGAACTGCCACAGCGGTCACGAACGCCTTCACACCCTGGACGCGGTCCACCCGAACCTTTGCGCCCTGAGGAATCGGCTCGCCGGTGGTGCTGCGGGCGCTCCATTCCATGCCGCCCAGCCGAACCTGCCCTACCGCACCCACGTTGTCAATGGGACTGAGGACGATGCCCACGGTTCCCACCAGCGCGTCCACGTTGGTGGCGGTGAGCTTCGGCTTCATGTACTTGCGTACCATGGGCCACAGCAGCGCCAGCGCGGCGCCGGACACCAGAAGGAACAGCGTGATTTGAAGCCATACGGCTGCTCCCAACAGGCTTGCCAGCAGGGCCACCAGGGAACCGGCCGCGAACCAGATGGAAACCAGGTGGATGGGGCAGGCTCCTTCCGCGATCAGAAATCCGATCAGCAGAATCAGCCAGACGGTGGCGGATACATTACTTACCAGCAGACTCATATGATCTCCCTCCTTAATTCGTCTTTACTGGGATGGTCATATCATACCAGATTTTTGCCCCCAGGTCAATTGACGAATGGCGCAAAATTCGCCTTTTTTTGGATATAATGCAGGGAATTTTTTGGCTTGCAGCCTGAAAACAGGATAAAATCACCAAATATTTCCAAATTCGGTACTTTTTTATCAAATGCAGAACCTTTTTTCTTCCGGCTCACGACGCCCGGACAAGAACGGCTGGTTTTTGAAAAAAGCGCGCTATTTTTTTACGCCCTGTTTTTTGGCGTTTATCAAACTTTCATGGCAGGAACATCCCGGATTTTGTGAAATATTTTCGGAGAAGAAGGAAGCTTTCAAGAAAAATCCTGTCTCCGAATTTTAAAGCGCGTTTGTAAATAATGCGTACTGAATAACGC
>DEUP01000040.1 GCA_002362625.1 Clostridiales bacterium UBA3259 | reverse complement strand
CGTTATTCAGTACGCATTATTATAGCACCAGGCTGCCGCCGATACAAGAGGTTCTTTTGTCACCGAACAAGCAGCTGCGCGATGCCATAAATCACCACCAGGTGGGCAGGGTAGTAAATGTAGAACAGCTTCCCAATGGCGTATTTCCCACGCTGCCCGTTGTACAGGGCCAGCAGGGGCACCGCCGCCAGGGAGAACCCCTGATTCCCTCCAAATTCCCAGGCTGCCAGGACCAGCCCCACTGTCAGGCCCAGCAGCTTTTCCTTTTTTGTTCCTCCCGCCCAGACAAACACCGGCAGGCAAACGCCGAAAAATCCGTAGTCCACAGCAAAATCCGTGCCGGGCAGCAGCTCAGGCAGGAAAATACACAGGAAGCCCGCTGCCAGGAAACCCAACCCGGCCGCCGCGGTTCCCAACACCTTATTCTGCTTTTCCGCCCACCCGGCCAGGAAGATCAGCGCCACGGACAGCGAGAAGGTTATTAAAATGCACTGATACAGCGATCCCATGGTGACGTAATATACCACCTGGCAGAGCAGTCCCAGGCCGAACAGCCGGAGAAAATATCGTCCCCTGTTGTGGGTATACCGGCAGCCCTCGGCGATCATATAGGCGTAAATAGGAAAGGCCAGCCGTCCCAGAATCCGTAGGATGGGATACCGGGGCAGCAGGATCAGCCCAATATGGTCCAGGGTCATGGCAGCCATAGCAATGAGCTTTAATTGATTTCCGGTTAAGCCGGCTTTCACTTTTGTCTCTGGCATGTACGGCTCCTCTTTTGATGAATTCATAAAGGCATTTTACCATGGCCCCGGGAATCCTGTCAACCGCCTGAAAAGGGCGCAAAAAAAGCGCTCCCCTGGGAGCGTTGAAAAAGTGAAATGACCCTTGACCGCATACGTCTTGCCATCGACATATTTTTTCGCGGTCAAGGGTCATTTCTGTTCACTCTTGGTATCTAACATCATTGGTTAACCTCGCTTTCTGCAGAATGGATACCGTCTCTCATTTGACAAAAATTGAATCACTTCCGGGTAGGATTTTTGTTTTCAGAATGTATGTAACGGAAGAAATCGGGAGAGAACAGTATCAATTTCAGGCTTCTCACTGACTTCGGAAGCCTTACTTTCCTAGGTCATTGGTATCACCTCTTTGTACCTAAAGAATACCACCGCTTCTCCAAAAAAGCAAGATGGAATGGTACACAAATCTTCTCCCCTTTCTTTTGATAAAAGGGAGAAAAGGATTGTTTTTCGTATTTTTCCGTTGACAACCACCGCCTGTCTGTGGTATGCTGAATATGTTGGAGCGGCGAAGGGCCGCCCTTTTTTCTGCCCTTTTCGTCCTTTTTTACTGATTTGGCAAGATTCACATGGGAAAGTGCGAAAACACGTCAATAAACCGGCTTTCTGCGCTCTTGACGGTTTTCGGGGGCAATGCTATAATAATTTCGTAAATCGCAAACCCTTATGACTGACGGATCAGTGGAGCACCACATGGAGTAAGGGCATAAACGTTTTGCCGACCGTCTGGGCACACTTTCCCGCAGTTTGAGGGGTAAAGTGCGCCCATTTTTTCATGAAATTTTCTGTTTTCCAGGAGGTACACCCTTGAAAAAAGTCGGAATCGTCATGGGCAGTGACAGCGATCTGCCGATCCTTCGCAAAGCCATGGACACCCTGAAGGAGCTGGACATTCCCTATGAATGCCATATCTACTCCGCCCACCGCACCCCCGTGGAGGCCCGGGACTTCGCCCTAAACGCCAGAAAGAACGGCTTCGGCGTGATCATCGCCGCCGCCGGAATGGCCGCCCACTTAGCCGGCGCCATCGCCGCGAACACCACCCTGCCGGTCATCGGCATTCCCTGCAAGGGCCCCTGCTTTGACGGGATGGACGCCCTGCTCTCCACCGTCATGATGCCCTCCGGCATCCCCGTGGCCACCGTGGCCGTGAACGGCGGTGTCAACGCCGCGCTCCTGGCCGCCCAGATCATTGCCGTGGAGGACGCCGACCTTGCCGCCCGGCTGGATAGCAAGCGGGCCGCCGATGCCAAGAAGGTCTTGGAAAAAGACGCCGCCCTTCAGGCGGAACTCAACTAAGTTTGCAAACCCATCCATATATACATTTTCACTTAAGAAAGAGGTATTTACACATGGAAAATCTCAAGCTTCTCTACACCGGCAAGACCAAGAATGTCTACGCCCTGCCCAATGGCAACTGCCTGCTGAAGTTCAAGGACGACTGCACCGGCAAGGACGGTGTCTTTGATCCCGGTGAGAACTCCGTCGGCCTGACCATCGAGGGTGTGGGCGACGTGAACCTGCGCATGTCCATCTACTTCTTTGAGAAAATCAACGCCGCCGGCATCCGCACCCACTACGTTTCCGCCAATCTCCAGAACACCACCATGGAGGTGCTGCCCGCCAAGGTCTTCGGCAAGGGTCTGGAAGTCATCTGCCGCTACAAGGCCGTAGGCTCCTTCTACCGCCGCTATAACCAGTACTGCACCGAGGGCCAGGATCTGCCTGCCTATGTGGAGACCACCTTTAAGAACGACGCCCTGGGCGATCCCCTGGTCACCAAGGACGGTCTGGTCACTCTGGGCGTCATGACCGCCGAGCAGTACGACTCCCTGAAGGCCCAGACCCAAGCCATCACCAAGATTGTGGCCGATGACCTGAAGGCAAAGGGTCTCGACCTGTACGACATCAAGTTTGAGTTCGGCTACGACGCCGAGGGTAAGGTCATGCTCATCGACGAGATTGCTTCCGGCAACATGCGGGTCTACAAGGACGGCAAGTACGTCGATCCCATGACCCTGAACAAGCTGTTCTTTGCGTAATTTTTAAAAAATCCCCATGCCAGGTATTGGTACCATGACAAATGAAAGTTCTGGGGCATGGGGATTTTTTGTGCATCCGCACCGGTTGCCCCGTAAGGGGCGAGGTGTGGGCACTTAAATGAATGATTCACTGTGAATGCGCAGCTTTCACAGTAAATCCAGGAGGGCCCTTGTGACCCTCCTTGCGCTTATTTTCGCGTATCTAGGAGGATAAACTTTATGGGTGGTTTTTTCGGGACGATTTCCCGCAGAGACTGCGTTTATGACGTCTTTTTCGGCACGGATTACCATTCCCACTTGGGCACCCGCCGGGCGGGTCTTGCTTTCTACGACAAGCAGAAGGGCTTCCAGCGCCAGATCCACAGCATTGAAAATACCCCTTTCCGCACAAAATTTGACAATGATATTGTGAAGTTCAGTGGCAACGCCGGTATCGGCTCCATTTCCGACACCGATCCCCAGCCCCTGCTTGTTCGCTCTCACCTGGGGATGTTTGCCATTGCCACGGTGGGCATCATCAATAACGCCGAGGAACTGGTGGAGAAAACCTTCTCCGGTCCCGGCAATCAGTTCATGGCCATGTCCTCCGGCAAGGTCAACTCCACCGAGCTGACCGCCGCTCTGATCAACCGGGCGGACAATCTGGTGGACGGCATCCGCTATACCCAGGAAACAATTGACGGCTCCTGCACCATGCTGCTGCTTTTCGGGGACTGCATCATTGCCGCCCGGGACAAGGTGGGCAGGCTCCCCGTGCTGGTGGGAAGAAACGAAGACGGCTGCTGTGTCTCCTTTGAATCCTTTGCCTATCATAAGCTGGGGTATGCCGACTATTATGAACTTGGTCCCGGTGAAATTGTCCGGATCACCCCGGACGGCGTGGAGCAGCTTTCCGCCCCCGGGGATAAAATGAAGATCTGTGCCTTCCTGTGGACCTATTACGGCTACCCTAACTCCAATTATGAGGGGGTCAACGTAGAGGTCATGCGCTATCGCAACGGCGAGATCATGGCCCGNNCGCTCTGATCAACCGGGCGGACAACCTGGTGGACGGCATCCGGTATGCCCAGGAAACAATCGACGGCTCCTGTACCATGCTGCTGCTGTTCGAGAACTGCATCATCGCCGCCCGGGACAAGGTGGGACGGCTTCCCGTACTGGTTGGACAGAACGAGAACGGCTGCTGCGTCTCCTTTGAGTCCTTCGCCTATCACAAGCTGGGCTACAACGACTGCTATGAGCTTGGCCCCGGGGAGATCGTGAAAATCACGGAAACCGGCGTGGAGCAGCTTTCCGCTCCCGGTAAGAATATGAAGATCTGCGCCTTCCTGTGGACCTACTACGGCTACCCCAACTCCAATTACGAGGGCGTCAACGTGGAGGTCATGCGCTACCGCAACGGAGAGATCATGGCCCGGGAGGAGATGAAAAACGGCACGCTGCCGGAGGTGGACTTCGTGGCAGGCGTTCCGGATTCCGGTCTGCCCCATGCCATCGGCTATGCCAACGAATCCCATAAGCCCTTCGCCCGTCCCTTTGTCAAGTACACCCCCACCTGGCCCCGTTCCTTCACCCCTGCCAATCAGGAGATGCGGAACTTAGTCGCGAAAATGAAGCAGATCCCCGTACCGGAGCTGATTCAGGACAAGAAGCTGCTGTTTGTGGACGATTCCATCGTCCGGGGCACCCAGCTTCGGGAGACCGTGGAATTCCTCTATGAAAGCGGCGCCAGGGAAGTCCATATGCGCTCTGCCTGTCCTCCCATTATGCACGGCTGCAAGTTCCTGAACTTCTCCCGAAGCAACTCCGAAATGGAGCTGCTGGCCCGGAAGACCATCCAGGAGCTGGAAGGCGGCGAGGGGCAGGACCATCTGGACGAATATGCCGATGCCTCCACCCAGCGCGGACAGTGTATGCTGAAAGCCATCTGTGAAAAGATGGGCTTCGACTCATTGGGCTACCAGTCCCTGGACGGTCTGCTGGAAGCCATCGGCCTTGACCGGGATAAGGTGTGCACCTACTGCTGGACAGGTGAAGAATAAGCGATTATTCCACCTCTGACTTCAATAACATTGTAAGGAGTTTATCATGGAGCATAACAATTCCTATTCCGCAAGCTATGCCGCCGCCGGTGTAGACATCACCGCCGGTTACCGGGCCGTGGAATTGATGAAACAGCACATTGCCCGTACCCGCAATGAGGGCTGTCTGGACGATGTGGGCGGCTTCGGCGGCTGCTTTGGTCTGCCCATCGCCGGGATGGAGGAGCCGGTTCTGGTCTCCGGCACCGACGGCTGCGGCACCAAGGTGAAGCTGGCCATTCTCATGGATAAGCACGACACCATCGGCATTGACGCCGTGGCCATGTGTGTCAACGACATCATCTGCGTAGGCGCCAAGCCCCTGTTCTTCCTGGACTACATCGCCTGCGGCAAAAACGTGCCCGAGAAGATCGCCTCCATTGTCTCCGGCGTGGCGGAAGGCTGCGTCCAGTCCGGGGCCGCCCTGATTGGCGGCGAGACCGCCGAACATCCCGGCATGATGCCCGTGGATGATTACGACCTGGCGGGCTTTGCCGTGGGCATCGTGGATAAGAAGAAGATTCTGGATAAGACCCGGATGCAGGCGGGAGATGTGGTCATCGCCCTGCCCTCCACCGGCATCCATTCCAATGGCTTCTCCCTGTGCCGGAAGGTCTTTAACATCGACAACAACGATCCTCTTCTGTATGTCCCCCGTGAGGAATTAGGCGGCAAGACCATCGCCGAGACCCTGCTGACCCCCACCCGGATTTATGTCAAGCCTGTGCTGGCTCTGCTGAATAAGGTAGACGTAAAGGGCATTTCCCACATCACCGGCGGCGGCTTCTATGAAAATATTCCCCGTTCCATCCCCGACGGTCTGGGTGCGAGGATCAAAAAGAGCGACATTCGTGTCCTGCCCATTTTCGACCTGATTGCCTCCTTCGGCAATATTCCGCAGCGGGATATGTACAACACCTACAACATGGGCGTGGGCATGAGCATTGTGGTGCCTGCCGACCAGGCGGAGCTGGCCCTGTCCATTCTGAAGGAAAACGGTGAAGACGCCTATGTCATGGGCAGCATTGTAGAAAGCGAAGAAAAGGTGATTCTGGAATGAAAACCCGAATCGCGGTCTTCGTCTCCGGCGGCGGCACCAACCTCCAGGCCCTCATCGATGCCCAGGGTACCACCCTGGTAAGCGGTGAGATTGCCCTGGTGGTTGCCAACAACCGGGACGCCTACGCCCTTCAGCGGGCGAAAAAGGCGAATATCCCCACCGCCGTGGTTCTGAAAAAGGAATGCGGCTCCCAGGCCGCCTTTGAAGAAAAGCTGAAGCAGGTGCTGGAAGAAAATCACATCGACATCATCATTCTGGCGGGCTTCATGACCATCCTGACGGAAGGCTTCACCTCCGCCTACCCCAAGCGAATTTTAAACGTCCACCCCTCCCTGATCCCCGCCTTCTGCGGCGAGGGCTTCTATGGGCTGCGGGTGCATCAGGCGGCCCTTGATTACGGCGTCAAGGTCACCGGGGCCACCGTCCACTTTGTCAACGAGATCCCCGACGGCGGGGAAATCATCGCCCAGAAGGCTGTGGAGGTTCAGCCCGGGGACACCCCGGAGACCCTGCAGCGCCGGGTCATGGAGCAGGCGGAATGGATTCTGCTGCCCCAGGCCGCGGAGCTGGTCAGCGCCCGGTGGGCATCCGAAAACCCACAATAACCCGAGGAGGTTGTCAAATGAACGTATACGAAATCAAAACCATGCGTGAGCGCCTGGAGGGCAACACCTATCCCGGCCGGGGCATCGTCATCGGCAAGTCCGCCGACGGCAAGTCCGCGGCAGCCGCCTACTTCATCATGGGCCGCAGTGCCAATTCCCGGAACCGGGTGTTCACCGAGCGCTGCGGCGCTGTGTACACCGAACCCTTTGACGCCTCCAAGGTGGAGGATCCCAGCCTGATTATCTACGCCGCCATCCGGAAAATCGGCAAGAACCTGATCGTCACCAACGGCGACCAGACCGACACCGCCTATCGGGGCCTTGCCAGCGGCATGAGCTTTGACGACGCCCTGTCCTGCCGCTGCTTTGAGCCGGACGGCCCCAACTTCACCCCCAGAATCAGCGGTCTGCTGACCTTCCAGGAGGACGACTTCCGGTATCAGATGAGCATTCTCAAGTCCGGGGACGAAACCGGCTCCTTTTGCAACCAGTTCAGCTTCCGCTACGGCGCCAAGGCGGGCTTAGGACACTTCCTGCACACCTATGTCTGCGACGGCAATCCCATTCCCACCTTCCAGGGGGAGCCGGAGCGGGTAACCATCCCCAATGACATCGACGAATTCACCCAGGAGATCTGGAATGCCCTGGACGAGAACAACAAGATTTCCCTCTACGTCCGCTACATCGACCTGGCCACCGGTCAGGAGACCAACCGTCTTATCAATAAGAATCAGTGAGGTGCTGTGAACATGAACGAATTTCAGTTGAAGTACGGCTGCAACCCCAACCAGAAGCCCGCGAAGATCTACATGGCCGATGGTTCTGACCTGCCCATTACCATCCTCAACGGCCGTCCCGGCTACATCAATTTCCTGGACGCCCTGAACTCCTGGCAGCTGGTGAAGGAGCTGAAGGAAGCCACGGGAAAGTGCGCCGTCACCTCCTTCAAGCACGTCTCTCCCACCTCCGCCGCCGTGGGCAAGGTTCTCCCTGAGAGCCTGAAGAAGGCCTGCTTTGTGGACGATGTTCCCGAGCTGGACGAGAGCCTGCTGGCCTGCGCCTATGCCCGGACAAGAGGCACCGACCGGATGTGCTCCTTCGGCGACTGGGTGGCCCTCAGCGACGAGTGCGACGCCACCACCGCCAAGCTCATCGCCCGGGAGGTTTCCGACGGCGTTATCGCTCCCGGCTACAGTGAGGAAGCCCTGGCGATCTTGAAGACCAAGCGGAAGGGCAGCTACAACATCGTGGCCATCGACCCCAGCTACGTACCTGAGGAGCAGGAGACCAAGCAGGTCTTCGGCATCACCTTCCAGCAGGGCCGGAACAACTTTAAAATCGACGCCGATCTTTTAAACAACCTGGTCACCGCCAAGAAGGAGCTGCCCGAGAGCGCCAAGATCGACCTGATTATCTCCCTGATCACCCTGAAGTACACCCAGTCTAACTCCGTCTGCTTTGCCTATGACGGTCAGGCCATCGGCGTGGGCGCGGGTCAGCAGAGCCGGATCCACTGCACCCGTCTGGCGGGCACCAAGGCGGACACCTTCTTCCTGCGTCAGCATCCCAAGACCCTGGCGCTCCCCTTCCGGGAGGATCTGGGCCGTCCCATGCGGGACAACGTGATCGACGGCTACATCAACGGCAACGAGGAGGACGTGTGCGCCGAAGGCATCTGGCAGAAGTATTTCACCGTCGAGCCTGACCGGCTGACCGCGGAAGACAAGCGGGAGTACCTGGATACCATGCGGGGTGTCTCCCTTGGCTCCGACGCCTTCTTCCCCTTTGCCGACAATATCCAGCGGGCCTATGCCTCCGGTGTGGACTATATCGCCGAGCCGGGCGGCTCCATCCGGGACGACCTGGTGATCGCCGAGTGCGACAAGCTGGGCATTGCCATGGCATTCACTGGTATGCGTCTGTTCCATCATTAAGGATTCCTGCTATAGGGGACGGTTTTTGCCGCCCCCTATTGGCGCGTTTTTGATACAATTACACAAGGAGGTCTGACCCCATGAAATTACTGGTTGTTGGCGGCGGCGGACGGGAACATGCCATCATCAAAGCCTTAAAAAAGAACCCCTCTGTAACGGAAATTTTCGCCCTTCCCGGCAACGGCGGGATTGCCGCCGATGCCGTCTGCGTCCCCATCGGCGCGACGGACATCCCAAAAATCGTTGCCTTTGCCGTGGAAAACGCAGTGGATTACGCCGTAGTCGCTCCCGACGATCCCCTGGTCTTAGGCTGCGTAGACGCCCTGGAGAAGGAGGGCATCCCCTGCTTCGGTCCCAGCGCAAACGCCGCCATCATCGAGGGCAGCAAGGTTTTCTCCAAAAACCTGATGAAGAAGTACGGCATCCCCACTGCCGCCTACGAGGTCTTTGACGATATGGAAAAGGCCCTTTCCTATCTGGAAACCGCTCCCATCCCCACGGTCATCAAGGCCGACGGCCTGGCCCTGGGCAAAGGCGTGATCATCGCGAATACCCGGGAGGAAGCCCGGGCCGCCGTCCGGGACATGATGGAAGACCACGTCTTCGGAAAGAGCGGCGATCACATTGTGATTGAGGAATTCCTCACCGGCCCGGAGGTCTCCGTTCTATCCTTCACCGATGGACACGTTGTAAAGCCCATGGTGTCCTCCATGGACCACAAGCGGGCGGGCGACCATGACACAGGTCTGAACACCGGCGGCATGGGCACCGTAGCCCCCAACCCCTACTATACCGAAGAAATCGCCAGGCAGTGCATGGAGGAAATCTTCCTGCCCACCATGGCCGCCATGAACGCGGAAGGCCGCACCTTTAAAGGCTGTCTCTACTTCGGCCTGATGATCACCCCCGACGGCCCCAAGGTCATCGAGTACAACTGCCGCTTTGGCGACCCGGAAACCCAGGTAGTGCTGCCCCTGCTGGAAAGCGACCTGCTGACCATCATGCAGGCCACCACCAACGGGACTCTCGCGGAGACGGAAGTAAAGTTTGCGGATCAGCACGCCTGCTGTGTCATTACCGCCTCCAATGGCTACCCTGTCTCCTATAAGAAAGGCTACCCCATCACCATGACCGGGGAAGCCGCCGCCCACACCTATGTGGCCGGTGCCAAGCTGGAAAACGGCCAGCTTCTCACCTCCGGCGGCCGTGTCACCGGCACCACCGCCGTGGCCGATACCCTGGAGGAGGCCATCCGGGAAGCCTATCGCCTGTCTGACGGCGTAGTTTTCGAAAACGCCTACCGCAGAAGCGACATTGGTCAGCGTGCCTTGCAGGCAAAAAAGTGTAAAGTTGAAAATTGAAAGTTGAAAGTTTTGAAATATTCCAATCGTCGCGAAGCGACTCCATAACGTTCCGCTTTTCACTTTCAACTTTCAACTAGAAATAAGCTAGGAGGATTTACCCCATGGTTTATCGTGTATTTGTAGAAAAGAAGCCGGGCCTTCAGAACGAGGCCCAGGGCCTGCTCAGCGAGGCCAGGAACCTGCTGGGCATCACCAGCCTGGCCAGCATCCGTCTGTTCAACCGCTATGACGCGGAAAATATCACCAAAGAGCTGTTCGACTACGCCGTGAAGACCGTCTTCTCCGAGCCGCAGCTGGACACCGCTTCTCCCGAAATGGACGTGCCCGGCGCCTATGTCTTCGCCGTGGAATCCCTTCCCGGTCAGTTCGACCAGCGGGCGGACTCCGCCGCCCAGTGCATCCAGATCATCTCCCAGGGTGAGCGTCCCCTGATCCGTACCGCCAAGGTCTACGCCCTGTACGGTGAACTCCGCCTGGAGGACATTCTGGAGTTTAAGAAGTACGTCATTAACCCCGTGGAGTGCCGGGAAGCCGCTCTGGACGTTCCCGAAACCCTGGCCATCGCCTACGACATCCCCACAGAGGTTGCCACCTTAGCGGGCTTTACGTCTCTGGATCGGGAAGGTTTAGACGCATTCATCCGGCAGTACGGCCTTGCCATGGATTTGGATGACATCACCTTCTGTCAGGAATACTTCCAGACGGAAAAGCGCAACCCCACCATCACCGAGATCCGGATGATCGACACCTACTGGTCCGACCACTGCCGTCACACCACCTTCGGCACCATCATTGACGGCGTTCATTTTGAAGACGCCCTGCTTCAGAAGACCTATGACGAGTATCTTGCCACCCGGGACGCCCTGGGCCGGAACCATAAGCCCATCTGCCTGATGGATCTTGCCACCATCGCCGTCAAGCACCTCCGTGCCAACGGCCAGCTGAACAAGCTGGACGAGAGCGAGGAGATCAACGCCTGTACCGTGAAAATCGATGTCACCGTGGACGGCGTCACCGAGCCTTGGCTCCTGCTGTTTAAAAACGAGACCCACAACCACCCCACGGAGATTGAGCCTTTCGGCGGAGCCGCCACCTGCATCGGCGGTGCCATCCGGGATCCTCTGTCCGGCAGAAGCTACGTCTACGGCGCCATGCGTGTCACCGGTGCCGCCGATCCCCTGACCCCCGTTGACCAGACCATTCCTGGCAAGCTGCCCCAGCGGAAGATCGTCACCACCGCCGCGGCGGGTTATTCCTCCTACGGCAACCAGATCGGCCTGGCCACTGGCATTGTGGATGAAATTTACCATCCTGGCTACGCCGCCAAGCGAATGGAAATCGGCGCGGTCATCGCCGCCGCCCCAGCGGAAAATGTCCGCCGGGAGCGTCCCGATCCCGGCGACGTGGTAATCCTCCTGGGCGGCAACACCGGCCGGGATGGCATCGGCGGCGCCACCGGCTCCTCCAAGGCCCATACCCACACTTCCGTGGAAACCTGCGGCTCCGAGGTACAGAAGGGCAACGCCCCCGAAGAGCGGAAGCTTCAGCGGCTCTTCCGGAATCCGGAGGCCTCCCGGCTCATTAAGCGCTGCAATGACTTCGGTGCCGGCGGCGTATCCGTTGCCATTGGCGAGCTGGCCGACGGCCTGACCATTGACCTGAACAAGGTCCCCAAGAAGTATGAAGGTCTGGACGGCACAGAGCTTGCCATCTCCGAATCCCAGGAGCGTATGGCCGTGGTGGTGGAGGCAAAGGACGTTTCCCGGTTCCTGGAGCTTGCTTCCACAGAAAACCTGAACGCCGTTCCCGTTGCCACCGTCACCGAGGAAGCTCGTCTGGTTATGCACTGGAATGGAAAGGTAATCTGCGACATCAGCCGGGACTTCTTAAACTCCAACGGCGCGGACAAGCACATTACTGTTGCCTCCGCCAAGGCCCAGGATTACAACAAGACCGTCTCCGGCTCCTTCACCGACAATATGATGGCCGTGGCCTCCGATCTGAATACCTGCTCCAAGCGGGGCCTTTCCGAGCGGTTCGACTCCACCATCGGCGCGGGCACCGTCCTCATGCCCTTCGGCGGTAAGAAGCAGCTGACGCCCATTCAGGCCATGGTGCAGAAGATTTCCGTGGAGAAGAAGCACACCGACGACTGCTCCTTCATGTCCTTCGGCTATAACCCCTTCATCACCACCGCCTCTCCCTACCACGGCGCGTATCTGGCCGTTGTGGAGTCCGTGTGTAAGCTGATTGCCACCGGCGCTTCCTTTGAGGACACCTACCTGACCTTCCAGGAATACTTCGAGCGTCTGGGGAAGGATCCCGCCCGCTGGGGCAAGCCCATGGCCGCCCTCCTTGGCGCTTTCAAGGCTCAGATGAACCTGGGCATCGGCGCCATCGGCGGTAAGGACTCCATGTCCGGCTCCTTTGAGGATCTGGACGTGCCGCCCACCCTGGTCTCCTTCGCCGTCACCACCGGCAAAACTTCTGACGTGGTCTCCCCTGAATTTAAGGCCGCCGGTCATACCATCTGCCTTCTGACCACTCCTTATGACGAAAACGGCCTGCCCAAAACGGAAGCCCTGCTTCGCAACTTCCAGACCGTCACCGAGCTTCTCCGTGACCGCAAGGCCGTGGCCGCCTACACACCCGGTATGGGCGGTGTCGCGGAGGCTGTCATGAAGATGGGCTTCGGCAACGGCCTGGGCGCGGCCCTTGAGAATATCTCCATGGACGAGCTGTTCGGCTACAGCTACGCCTCCTTCGTCCTGGAAATGGCCGAAGGTACCGCAGGCAAGGTCATCGGCACCACCACCGACGGTTCCTTCTCCTTCGGCGGCGAAGTGCTGACCCAGGGCACCTTGCTTACCGCCTACGAAAACAAGCTGGAATCCGTCTACGCCTGCAACATTCCCACCCTGACCCAGCCCATGGAGGCCTTCTCCTTCGAGGCAAAGGAGCGGAAGGCCCCGGCCATTAAGACCGCAAGGCCCAAGGTGCTGATCCCCGCCTTCCCCGGCACCAACTGCGAGTACGACTCCGCCAAGGCTGTCCGGGACGCGGGCGCGGAGCCGGAGATTCTGGTCATCAACAACCTGTCCGCCGAGGGTATCGCCCGCAGCGTGGAGCGCTTTGCGGGCAGCCTGAAAACCGCCCAGATGATCTTCATTCCCGGCGGCTTCTCCGGCGGCGACGAGCCCGACGGCTCCGGCAAGTTCATCACCGCCTTTTTCCGCAACGCCGCGGTAAAGGAAGGGGTCACGGAGCTGCTGGAC
Source organism: Clostridiales bacterium UBA3259 (assembly GCA_002362625.1). The sequence goes on along the minus strand of DEUP01000040.1, from coordinate 15,537 downwards.
AACCGGGACGGCCTGATGTGCGGCATCTGCAACGGCTTCCAGGCCCTGATTAAGCTGGGTCTGGTGCCCTACGGCAGGATCATCGACACCGACGAGAGCTGTCCCACTCTGACCTTCAACAACATCTCCCGCCACCAGAGCCGGATCGTCCGCACCCGGATCGCCTCCAACTTATCCCCCTGGCTGAGCCTTAAGAATGTGGGCGACATTGTAAACGTCCCCATCTCCCACGGCGAGGGCAAGTTCCTGGCATCGGAGGAGCTGATCCGGAAGCTATCGGCAAACGGTCAGATCGCCACCCAGTATGTTGACCTTCAGGGCAATCCCACCGCCGACGTCCACTTTAATCCCAACGGCTCCCTGTACGCCATTGAGGGCATCACCTCTCCCGACGGCCGTGTCTTCGGCAAGATGGGCCACAGTGAGCGTGTCGGCCAGGGCTTGTACCGCAACGTCCCCGGAGAGTATGACATCCGTATGTTTGAAGCGGCTGTGAAATACTTCAAGTAAATTCCGAAAGCTTCCGGCCGTTCCCTTCCTTCAGGGAGCGGCCGGATTTTTCAAAAAAATCAGCCTCCGGCTTTGAGCCGGAGGCTGATTCCCTATTCTTACTTCACATACTCGATAACCACACGGCGGTTAGGCTCTGTGCCGGTGGAATGGGTGGTGATGTTCTCCATGTCCTGGAGAGCGGCGTGGATCACATGGCGCTCATAGGCGTTCATAGGCTCCAGGGTGGTGCGGCGGCGGGCCTTCAGCACCTGCTGGGCCTTTTTCCGGGCATACCGGCGGAGACTTTCCTCCCGCTTTTCCCGATAGCTTTCCACATCCACATTGATCCGTACATGACCCTCCATGCCCCGGTTGATGGTATAGTTGCACAGGTGCTGGATGGCATCCAGGGTGTCGCCCCGGCGGCCGATGAGGTATCCCAGATCGTCTCCGGTCAGATCGACCTTATAGTTGTTCCCCTCCACCTTCTCGCAGTGAGGCACGGCATTGGAGCCCATATGCGTAAGCAGCCCCTGGATGAACTTCTCGATCCGCTCCTCAATGGAACCGGGCTCCGCGGGGGTGTAGACCTTCGGCTCAGCGGGAGCCTTGGGGGCCTTGGGCTCCCGGGGTTCTCTGGGTGCCTTGGGGGCGTCGTTTCTCCGCTCCTGTCTGGGCTGCCTAGGCTTGTCCTGCCTGGGTGCCTCTGCCTTGGGGGTCTCCGGTCTGGGAGCCTGGGGCTTGGGCATTTCTGCCTTGGGCGCCTCTGCCTCTTTGGGAGCCTCCGGCTTTTTGACAGGCTGGGCGGGCTGGGCTGCCTTGGGCTTACTCCGGGAGGCGGAACTGAGCGCCACCTTGGGGGCCTCCGGCACAGGATCCGGGGCTTCGTAGGTCACCTGAACCTTGGCAGGCTGGACGCCGAAGCCCAAAAAGCCGGACTTTGCCTGCTGAAGAACCTGAACCGACACATTGTCCCGGTCCAGCCCCAGCTGGTTCAGCGCGGATTCAATGGCAAGATCAATGGTCTTGCCTGTGGTAACGATGGTCTTTTCCATAGGTTATTCCTCCTCCTGACGAGAAGCGTAGCGATTGGGGTCGTAATTTCTTCCCTTGCAGTAGGGACGGTCAGAAATACCGGACATGCAGGAGGATTCCTCCTCCGAGACAGGCTTGCCCTTCCGGGCGGCATACTCTCTGGCATTGGCGGCCTTTTCAGAGGCCTCCTGCTCCCTCTGCTGCTTTTGCAGCTTTTTCTTGCTGGTGTTGGCGGTGATTCCGTCAGGGTTGGCTGCCCGGCGCTCTGCCCGGATACGCTCCTTCTCCGCCTCGATCCGATCCTGCTCCAGCGCTCTCTGAAGACGCACAGCATCCTCGGCATCGTAAATTTTCCGGTAGTGATTGGTCATGATGGGGTCGGAGATCATACGCACCACGCCGCCGATGAACCAGTACAGGGACAGTCCGGCAGACACGGTAAAGCCGATCCACAGGCTCATCAGGGGCATCATCCACATCATCATCTGGGTGGACTGATTCTGCTGAGACTTCTTGGCGGTCTCCTCGTCCACAACGCCGTTTTCGTCAGTGATTACAGAGTTGTTGGTCTTCTGCATGATCCAGGTCTGGAGCACCTGGGAGCCGGCGGAGATCACGGGGATCAGCCAGGCGCCGATATTGGCCCAGGTCCAGGTCCACTTGGAAGAGAAGATATTGAACATGGGCACCGCGCCCAGGTTGATGCCGAAGAAGCTAAAGTTGATGCCCGCCAGGGTGCTGTCCTTGATGACGGGAATGGCGGCCTTCAGCTCCTCAGCGAACTGGGGGATGGCCTGGGCCGCGGTGACTTCAAAGTAGTAGGAGTTGCCGGTGAACACATCGGGTGCCAGAGATTTCAGCACCTCAATGATCTGCTGAGAAACCTCGGCGGACTCCCGCAGAATGTAGGTAATGGGCTGCCGGATGACAGCGAACAGCGGGAACAGAATCAGCATGGGAATCAGGCTCCACAGGCAGCCGCCGCCCATGGATACACCCTCACTGCGGTAAAGCTCCTGAATGGCCTGATTCTGACGCTGGGGATCGTCCGCGTATTTTCTCTGGAGCTCCTGCATACGAGGGGTCAGACGGGACATCTTCATCATGCTCTTTTTGGACTTGGCGTTCATGGGCATAAGGATCAGCTGCACCAGCACGGCGAACAGGATCATGGCCACGCCATAGTTGTTGGTCAGATGATAAAGCTGACCCAAAAGCCAGCCAAAGGGTACGGTAATGATGTCAGATAAGTGAAATGCGAGAAACATTGACCTTCCTCCTTAGTATTGTTGGAAAACGGAAGTCATGGTACGGGGTCGTAGATATCCCCCTTATAAAAGGGGTGGCACTTCAGGATCCGGCGCAGGGCCAGATAACCACCCTTTACGGCTCCGTACTTTTCGATTGCCTCCATGGCATAGGCACTGCAAGTGGGGCGGAACCGACACTTGCCCGGGCGCAGGGGAGAAATGCCGCGCTGGTAAAAACGGATCAGAGAAAGAAAAAGGGTTTTCATCGCAAAATCCCCGCCTTCTTCGCAAGGGCAAGATAGCTCTGGGTCAGACGTTCAAAGTCCGCGTCCACGGCTTTCGTTCTCGCCACCACCACAATATCCCAGCCCGGCTGGAACTTGTCCTCATTCAGCCGGTAAATCTCCCGCAGGCGGCGGCGCACAAAATTGCGCACATGAGCCTTTCCCAGCTTCTTGCTGACGGTAATACCTACCCGGTTCCCGCCCGTCCTGTTTTTCCGGGCGTACAGCACCAGATACCCGTCGGCAAACCCGGAAGTGTGGTAAAGCCTTCGGAAGACATGATTGAGCTTTAGGCTGCTGGAAAATTTCATACTCTTTCCTCGTCCTGTGGTCACTTGGGAGCATTTCAGAATATTCAGAGCTTTTTAAAAAGGGAGCGGGGCGAATATCCATTCACCCCGCTGTAGCTCCCGTTTCGCTTTTAAAGCGCTGCTTTTCTCATTCAGGCGCACATTAAGCGGACAGAACCTTGCGGCCCTTCGCGCGACGGCGGGCCAGAACCTTACGGCCGTTGGAAGTCGCCATTCTCTGACGGAAACCGTGAACCTTGGAACGCTGACGACGGCTGGGCTGATAGGTACGCTTCATTCGGGATACACCTCCTGTCAAAATTCAATATGCTCGACAGTCTTTAAGACCGCAGCAACACATAATAAGGGACTATCGTAGTCACACTGGTACATTATAACCGAAAGATGCCGTTTGGTCAATCTTTTTTTCGGATTTTAATGGATTTTCAGGTTGGGACCTTCAAAGGTGCCGTCCAGCTTGCTGAGCACCCGGTTATACGCCTCGCTTCCCGGCTCCAGGGGCGTGGGCTGGAAGTTGTTCCGGTCCGGGACAGAGCTGATACAGGCAGGGATCCTGGTCAATTCTCCCAGTTCTATCCCTCCGCCGTTCTGACGGAGGATCTCCAGATGCAAAAGCGCGGTATCGTAATCGCCAGGAGCGCCGTTTCCGCCAAAGCTGAAATTACCCAGAGAATAGAAGATCACGCCGTCCCCGTAAAATTCTACAGGCTGCAAAACATGGGGATGGGTGCCGAACACAATATCCGCGCCCGCGTCAATGGCGGCGTGGGCCACCTGCTTTTGTTCCTCTGTGGGCCGATAGGTGTATTCCACTCCCCAATGGGGCGCCACAATGACGACCTCCGCCCCCTGCTCTCTCAGGCTCCGGATTTCCTCCACCATATCCTCCACGTCCAGCTTGTAATAAACCATGCCATAAAGGCCGATGGTCAGGCCCCTTTCCGTGGTGATCAGCCGAGAGCTGTCCCGCTCCACATAGGGAATCCCCGCGCTGTCCAGGGCTTCCAGGGTGGAGGCATAGCCCTTTTCTCCGTAGTCCAGGGCGTGGTTGTTGGCAACGGTCACGGCCTCCACACTGTTTTGGGTCAGGATTGCCGTATACGCTGTGGGACCCCGGAAGGTGAAGCGCTTTTTGACCGGGTTTCCCTCGTCGCACAGCGCCCCTTCCAGGTTCACCATGGTGAAGTCGTCCTCTTCAAAATAGTCAATCACATTCCGGAAGGGAAAACCGTAGTCCTCCCCTACCGTTTTGATAAAGCCGTAGTCCGCATAGTAGTTCACGGGATTGCTCCCCAGGGTGCAGTCCCCCGCAAAGGTCAGCAGGAACTGTTCCGGCTGGAGTGGCCTCTCAGTCGGCTCTGTTTCCTCCGTCTCCACGACAGTTTCCGTCGTCTCCGGCGCCGCCGCGAATACCGCCAACCTTTCCGGGCCGGTCTCCACCGGTGCCGCCCTATGGCACCCTGCCATCAGCAGGGGAATCAATGCCAGCGCCAAAGCGCCCAACCGCTTCATCCTGTTTACGCCTGCTCCTGGGCGCGCTTCTTCATGAGATTGCGCATACGGGCGGCATGATCCAGCTCCCGCTTGCGAATCCGCAGGGACTTGGGGGTGCATTCCAGCAGCTCGTCATCCGCCAGGAATTCCAGGCACTGCTCCAAGGAGAAGATTCTGGGCGGGGTCAGCCGCAGGGCCTCGTCGGAACCGGCGGCACGCATGTTGGTCAGCTGCTTGCGCTTGCAGACGTTGACGGTCATATCCTCGTTCCGGCTGCAAATGCCCACCACCATACCGGCGTAGACCGGAGTGCCGGGGCCGATGAACAGAGCGCCCCGCTCCTGAGCGGCGGCCAGGCCGTAGCCCACCGCCTCACCGGTCTCAAAGGCCACCAGAGAGCCCACCTGCCGGCGCTCGATCTCGCCCTTCATAGGCGCGTAGGAATCCAGCACGGAGGACATGATGCCCTCGCCCCGGGTGTCGGTGAGGAATTCGTTGCGGTAACCGAACAGGCCCCGGGAGGGAACCAAGAATTCCAGACGATAGCGGCTGCCCATGGGGGTCATGCCCAGCAGGTCGCCCTTCCGCTTGCCCATCTTCTCGATGACCGCGCCCATGCACTCCTCCGGCACGTCCGCCACCATCCGCTCGATAGGCTCGCAGAGCTTGCCGTCAATGGTCTTGGTCAGCACCCGGGGGGTGGAGACGCTGAACTCATAGCCTTCCCGGCGCATGGTCTCCATAAGGATGCTCAGGTGCATTTCCCCCCGGCCCGCCACGTTGAAGGCGTCGGTGCCCTGCTCGGTGACATGGAGGGAAACGTCCTTTAATAGCTCCCGTTCCAGCCGATCCCGCAGATTCCGGGAGGTGACGAACTTGCCCTCCTTGCCGGCAAAGGGAGAGTCGTTGACGGCGAAGGTCATTTCAATGGTGGGATCGGAAATCTTCACAAAGGGCAGGGGCTCCACCGCCTCAGGGGCGCAGAGGGTCCGTCCGATGGTGATGTCCGCCATGCCGCTGAGGGCCACGATCTCACCGGCGGAGGCCTCCGCAATGGGGGTTTTGCCCAGGCCGTCAAAGGCATACAGGGCAACCACCTTGCCCTTCTGCTTGATTTCAGGGTCGTGGTAGTCGCAGATGGTGACCTCCTGGTTCACCTGAATGGTGCCCCGCTCCACACGGCCCACGGCGATCCGGCCCACATACTCATTATAATCGATGGAGGAAACCAGCAGCTGCATGGGGCCTTCCACGTCTCCCTGGGGGGCGGGAATATAGTTGACGATGGTCTCAAACAGCGGGGTCAGGTCGGTACCCACCTCGTCGGGGCCGTAGGAAGCGGTGCCCTGACGACCGGAGCAGAAGACCGTGGGGGAATTGAACTGCTCGTCGGTGGCGTCCAGATCCAGCAGCAGCTCCAGCACCTCGTCCATAACCTCATGAATCCGGGCGTCGGGCTTGTCGATTTTATTTACGGCCACAATGACCTTGTGACCCAGCTCCAGGGCCTTTTGCAGCACAAACCGGGTCTGGGGCATAGGGCCTTCCGCGGCGTCCACCAGCAGGATAACGCCATTGACCATTTTCAGGATCCGCTCCACCTCGCCGCCGAAGTCGGCATGGCCCGGGGTGTCCACGATGTTGATCTTATAATCCTTATAATGCACGGAGGTGTTCTTTGCCAGGATGGTGATACCACGTTCCCGTTCCAGATCGCCGGAGTCCATGACCCGTTCCACGGTGGCCTGGTTCTCCCGATAGATGCCCCCCTGCTTCAGCATCTCGTCAACCAATGTGGTCTTGCCGTGGTCAACGTGGGCAATGATGGCAATGTTCCGAATTTTCTCCTGAGAAACCATTGGATTGAATCTCCTTTTTGAAGTAAAATAACAAAAATTCTTGAAAAACTCTCAATTTAGAAATATAGCACATCGCCGAAAAAAAAGCAATATATTTGGTTATATCTACAAAAATATTTTTCTACTACAGCAGCTTTCCCGTTTTCTGCCTTCCTTGAACAGTCCAAAAGCAAACTTTTTCCAAGCGCCAATTCCAAAGAATTTTATTCCATTCTTTAGCTTATGTATCATTTATCTCCTGTTTCTTATACTGTCTTATGAATGATATTATAATCTAAAGAATGGGGTATATTCATGGATACAAAAGCAGTTGGCCAGCGAATCAAGATGATACGGGAGCAGGAACACATGACCCAGGAGTATCTTGCCGAACTGGTTGATGTCAGCCCGAACCATATCAGCGTCATTGAGAGGGGCGTCAAAATCCCCAGGCTGGATACCTTTGTTGCCATCGCCAACGCCTTGGGTGTTTCCGCCGACGAGCTGCTCATTGATGTGGTAGACCAGTCAGCAGTCAACGCCGCATCGGAGTTGTCTTCCGCCATTGAAAAACTTCCCCTTAGCGAAAAGCTGCGGATTATGAAGGCCGTCCGCACCCTGATAGAACCATGAACTCTCTCCTACAATTTTTGCAGGAGACGATTTTTTCTTTCTTTCGACATTTTTCTTGGGACTTCGTCATTCTTTGGGTATATACTTGTTCTAAAGAGCAAATTCTCCATCTAAAGAAGAAGGGAGGAGAACAAATGAAGGACTTTCAGGAAATCCTCAAACAAATTGCTCTGGAACATGGAACCACAGCAGAAGAAGTCCACACACAAATGCAGCTTGCTCTCGACACAGCATTCGAAAATCCTTCCGAAGAGACAAAGCTTATACAGAACATGATGCCCTTTCAGGGAGCAAACCCTACCCCTGAAGAATTTGTCCTGCAAATCGCCATGATGCTGCAAAATGACGACCCATTTTACAGCGATCAGCCGCCCCAGGGTCAGTAACAATTGTTCCTGCATATGAAGAGCGGACTGTCTCAGGAAGGCAGTCCGCTTTTTTGCCTGTATTTTTAGTCAAACGCCAGTCCGAAATATCCCGGCTGTTCCACACCATCCTTAAGCGGCAGGAACATGGCAAAGGGCTTCTCCTCCCCCGGTGTCCGAAAGGCTCCCTTCCGGTACCCCAGCGCGCCCAGAATTCCGGGCGCGGCCTCCCGGTTTCCCAGCAGCTCCATGCCCCGAAGGCTGTCTCCGTCGGAGGCCCCGGCCAGCAGGAAGTCCTCTCCGGCATAGAAGCTCCCGTAGGTTTCCAAGTACCGGATATTCCTTCCCTCCTGAATCACGCCGCCCTTTGGCAGAAACCGCCGTCTCAGGGCGGCGTATTCCTCTCCGCCGATTTGACCTATGGGCACCGGCTCCCCGGCGGTATAGGAACGCTCCGCAATCCGGCAGCAGTCCTCATACCCAAAAGCGCCGTACATCCGGCGAAGGCCCGGTTCCGCCGGGGTCAGCAGCGCCCCGTCATACCCACGCTCTGCCAGCACCCGATGGGTATCCGCCATCAGCGCCCGGCACAGTCCCCGGTTCCGAAAGGCCGGGTCTGTGGCCACGGCGTAAATATAAGCCAGCCGGCCGCCCTCCCATTGGGTATCGAACCAGTACAGCGCGGCGGCTATGCGTTCATTCTGGATGATACACCGGCAGCATTCCCGATCGTATCCAGTCTCAAAAAAGCCATGGATAAATTCCGGGCTGTCCCCAAAGGCCAGCCGCCACAGCTCCTGAAGCTGTCCTTCCTCGCCTGGCCTTGGAAAGTCAATGTTCATCCTCTTCCTCCCGGAGATAGGCCCAGCACTTCTCCACCATGTGGTGGGGGTTGTAGGAAAGCTTGGCCTTGCGCAGGCCCTCAATGCCCATGTCGTCTTCCCGGTTCAGGTAGGCCACATCCGGATGCTTCAGCCGCAGATACCGGGCGAACTCGCAGTTAATGGCGGCATAGGCCCCGTCGATCCCCTCCTTGGCCTTTTCAAAATGGACATCAAAGGTATCCTCTCCCATCCTGGAGCCCATGGTCATGGCGATGGGCTTCCCTTCATCCAGAAGCAGCAGTCCCTCCATGCTCAGCTCCCGATAGTTGGCAAAGGCCTTGCGGATAGCCACCCGTTCCAGCATGTAATCCCCCTGGGGATCCTCCTGGATTCGGAGACTGTACCAGTCCTCCACCAGCTTTTTCGCCTCGGGCAGGGTTTCTCCGTCCAGCTCCTTTACCACATAGTCAGGATGGTCGGCGGCAAACCGGTTGAAATGGTTTCGTTTTTTCTGGAATTTCCGGCCCCGAAGGTCTGCCAAATCGTCAATGGCATACACATAGTCAAAGCCGTCCCGGTAGCAGCGGCGGTAAAACCGGCCCGGGAACCAGCTTTCCAGCGCTTCCCAATCCTCCGGCAGCATTCCTGTGATCCGGCAGGGGATGCCCCGCTCTCTGGCATCCTCCAGAATATCCCCGATAACGGCTTGTTTATCTCCCCCGCCGATGGGGAACGGGTAAACGCTTCGCCCGTCAAAATGGGAGAAAATCGCGGCGCAGCCATGAATAAAGGCCGCCTGCTGCCGTCCCCACAGCACCTGGTTAGCGAAGGAGTATTCGCAGCCCCGGGGCTTATCCTCAAACAGGAGCGCGTCATATTGTTCTTTTTCCGATAGCTTCAGCTTATGAAACGGGATCATGGTATCCCTCCTTTGGCAGGAATCATACCATAGTTTCCCCAAAAACGCAAGTATCCATCCGGCATTGGCATATTCTCCTTGACAGCGGCGTTTTTCCGTGATATTCTTTCTCAAATTCTTTAAACAAGGAGGAAATACCATGAATATCGAAAAAATACAGGCAGGAGATGTTGCCATTGCTGTCATCACCGGAGACGAGGAAGTCATCACCGACGTTTCCTCCGCCATGGATTTGATGCTGACAGCCAGGTACGAAACCGGTGCGGACCGGCTTGTCATTGACAAACGCGCAGTCTGCGATGAATTCTTCATTCTCAGCACAGGCCTTGCCGGAGAAATCCTGCAAAAGTTCATCAACTACCATGTAAAGGCAGCCTTTTACGGGGATTATACCCACTATACCAGCAAGCCTTTGAAGGATTTCATCTACGAATCCAACCAGGGCAAGGACTTTTTCTTCACTGCTACGAAGGAAGAAGCCATAGAGGCCCTGGCCGCCGCCAAATGACCAAGGGCTGCGTTCACAAGTTTTCTGTTGCATTTTTCCAACAGGTAGTGTATAATAAATCCGCGCCCATGGGATACCCCGTGGACGCGAGCAATCCTGACATCCGGGTGTGGCCCAGTTGGTAGGGCGCTTGGTTTGGGAGCTGGAGCATCAAATCGGCGCATGCTTTGAAATGTTGTATTCTCCCTTGTTTTCAAGAATTACACCTTTATTTTCCCTCTTGAAAGTTCCTTAAAAATGTGGTAGTATTATCTTGACCACATGTTTGACCACTTCTGAAAAACTCTCTCAATTTTATATCCGGGTGTGGCCCAGTTGGTAGGGCACTTGATTTGGGTTCAAGACGCCGGGAGTTCGAATCTCCCCACTCGGACCATTGAAATGGCTGATTTCTTTCGAAATCAGCCTTTTACTATTTTCAAAATTGAAAATCTAACTGCCATATTGTATAATAATATCATTCTTTGGTAAAGGTAGTGATCATTATGTCCAATGAGCGCTGGAATTCCCCATTTGGAAAAACTATAGCTTTCGTACTTTTTTCAAAACATTTCACCGAGCTCAACGATATTTATTGGGCTCATGTCCCTGCCGCTAGTACAATTGAATCAAAAGCAAAAAAAGCACTTGCTTCTCCTCCTGCAGATCCTAAAACATTCTTTTTGATCCGAGATGAAGATGATCGTAGGTTGGCATCTACCTTCGACATATGGAAATCTCATTATAGGGATTTTTCAAATTACACACGTCTCAACATGCTAATGTTGCTCAGTTCCTGCTTTGAAACATATCTCCGTACTGTAGTATCTTTGGCTATGGAATCTAAGCCTGGATGCATTATCGGATGTCCAGAAGCAATTGATGGCGTTTTCCTGTTGCGCACTCGTCCGAATTATGGAAATATTGATAGTACTGATTATCAATTTGCAGATATTGTTACTTCGATCTGCAAGGGCGACTGGTACTCCCGCTCTTCAAATTATGCAAAATACTTTGGACATTTTCCAATCAGTGAGCTCGACTTAAAACAACTTGACGAGCTGAGACAAAAGCGAAATTTGGTAGGGCATTATTTCGGTAGAGGAAAGCAAAAATATCAAGCACCACTTTCATTTTCCCCCGAACCTGTAGAAAGATTGTCCCACGAAAAATTGCTCAGTTATTTCGGTCTGGTATTCAAGACTGTCAAGGCAATCGATCAGCATCTCTTAAGTGATTTTATCGGTTCGTACGATATCTGCAAATACTACTATTTATGTATCCAAAACGGCGATATCTCCGGAAAGACATCTGGCGAACATGCCAAGGAACTTCAAAAAATAATTGGTGCAACGGGTGCTCCTACTCCCGGAAATGAGTACTATAGAAATCTTGTTACTTACTTGATGCTGGATAGCAAAGATGAACTGTGTAGGTATAGTGCTAAAGCATGTATTAAGGCCATTGCACGCCTGCTGTCTGAAAGAAATGTATCCTTGGTTAAAGAAGGTAATTCAATCCATTTTACCATTTATCACTTCAGATTATTTTGTAAGGCATTTGCCATCCACAGTAACCCAGAGTATTGTTGTCAACATTCAGCACATCAAATTGAATATCTGTACTCAATGAAAACAATAGAGCTCATCGTCTCCAAGATATGCGAAAAGCCAGATACAATTATTTCTGATTTACAGCATCAGTTAAAATCCTAACACAGCGATCCTATTTTGTTTCTATCATCCCACTTGACACAGACCTTTAACCGCCGGACTCTGGCACCAGAATTCGGCGGTCTTTTCTTTGTTTATAGCGTCATATTTTTAGCCTTGCTTCTGCCTGGTCAGGATTGTCTCACATACACGGTCAGCAATCAGTTCACGGTCACGCTCTGCATAGTACGGGAGCAAAGGCTCAAGCATTTCATAGAGTTCTCTCCGAGTAAACCGCGGGATATATAATTGCTTTCCGTACATCCCCTGCATGGTTCGAATCTGACGGTTGAAAGACGTATGAAAGGGGCGAGCCTGTGCATCCGCAATTAACGTCTTTGGAATGATGTTCATTGGGCAGTACATCGTATTTGAGAGTAACCCTGCCCCCTGATCAAAAATCGGGCAGTAGGCAAATTTGCTGCCTCTTGCAATCACGGCAATATTGTTCAGGTGCCGATCATCGTTCAGAACCAATGCATCGATCTCGAAGAGTAATGTCAGGTATTGCGGAAACTGATCCAATCCAGTTATTTCTGCCGTTGCTTCAGCCAAATACGCCATCCGTTTTTTATCGCTGCTCAAGCGACCGAGTGCATCTGCCAGAGAGCCGCCAAGATATTGCTTAAACAAATGGCTGATCGTCACAATCGATTCACCGGTTCCAAGGAAATTGTCACTGCTGCAGCCGGTTCGCTCACGGCCATGGACTTGCAGGCGCTCCATTTGGTATCTTGTAAAGGTGAAGGGTGTTTCGCGTTCGATATTGCTGTATTCCAAAAGCATGGAAGTAAAAGTTTCTGCCAAAGCTTCGTAGCCAAACTGATCCAGCTTGTACCACTTACCTTGATCCAGCCACTTTTCCTGATTCCCCTTGGAGGAGGTTTCCGCTATCTTTTCATCGGATACCAGTTTAATCGTCATTGGGACACCTCCACCTGAATCCATTGCTGATCCTCCGCCATACGCCCGGAGGTCTTTTTTATGATCTCAAGAGGATCAAAGGCGTCAACACCGATTGCATCCAGGTAATCACGCAATCCCGCACGGGACTTTGGGATACATCTTTCTTCCAGGAAAAGCAGGTAATCGTCCCATGTCGGCTCCTGATTATTGCCGAATGCTGTTCGGAGTACATCCGTCACATAGTTCTCTACACAAATAGATTTCTCATCGTAGTCGGCCGCAATCTTCGTGCAAAGGGTCTTGTCATCATAATAGGACAAAACAAGGATTTTTCGCCCGCGCTTCTTTGCCCTATCGACGAACTCCTGCATAGCAAGCCTTTTGGTGATGGTGATTGCGGTCCCATCAAACTTCATCTCCACTTGTCGGTCGTCTTCGGATATCCCCATCTCCTTGACCCAGGAAGACGGAAGGGACAGTTTGTAAGTATTGGATTTTTTGGCCGCGGTCCCTCCGGGTGCCTGGATAATAACATTCACAATTCGCTTTTCCATGGCAAATCACCTCTTTTCAATATTATATCCTATTCGTTACGAATAATCAAGTTTTTGTTGTTTGCATACTTTTCATCTATCTGCCAAAGATAGCACCAAAGGAGTGATTAAAGATGGATGGAAAAGAACTTGTAAAGCAGACCTTGGATCAGATTCCGCAGGTCAATGCCAACACCAAGCGGATCGTTGGGTTAGTCAAAGAGGGCGGCAGGATCACCGGGTATCAGCTTTCTGACAATTCCATTGTAGAAAAACAGCAGGCTGTAAACATGGCAAAATCGGGCCGGATTACTGGTGTCGGCATTGCCCACCGTGGGGATACCGAATACCTGAAATCCATCCCCGATGGAAGTGAAAACAACAACCTTGGCAGCCTCCCGTCTGTATCTCCCGGAACCCAAGGATAATAGTTTGACCGACAGCATTCCACAGAACGCTGCCGGTCTTTTCTTTGTTTATAGCGGTGCGATAATTAGAAATGCCTAATTATTGCATATCAGAACTGATTATGATAAAATATCAACCAGAAGAGTTTCCTTGTGTTTTTCCACTTGTTTGTGCCAATAATTCTCCATCTTCTCATACATAGATAAATTAGGAGGAACAATTATGCAACCTGCATCCGAAAATGTATTAATCACATCCTCTGGCATAAAAAACTCTTTAAAAAAATACAAACCTCTTCAAGCACTTGCTGAATACATTTGGAATGGTTTTGATGCCAAGGCAACACGTATTGACATTGAAATATCCGAAACCGAGCTAAAAGGCACTCACTTTATTTCCGTCCGCGATAATGGCACAGGCATCGATCGCTCATTACTTGCAGCGAAATTCAAACCTTTCTTTGAATCCGAAAAAATATATGACCCAAATCAAAAGCACTCTGCTACCCACGGCAAAAATGGAGTAGGTAGACTTACGTTCTTTACATTTGCTAATATTGCCAATTGGCAAACAACATACTGCCGGAATAATCAGAACTACTCCTATAGCATAGATATAAATGCAGCTACTCTTTCAAATTATTGGCCAGGTGATGAGATTGCTGTTGACACACCGACTGGTACCACTGTCTGTTTTTCAGACCTCAACTCCACCGAAATTACCCCCGATACAGTTCGGTCGCACCTAGCTCAAGAATTCTGTTGGTTCCTTGAGCTTAATAGGGCAAATGGATACGAAATATTTATTAATGGCGAATTATTGACCTATAACGGCTACATTATTAAAAGCGAAACCTTAGACTATATTCACGAAAAAACAAAAACACCTTTTACTGTAAGATATGTATGTTGGAACACAAAGCTTTCAGAGTATTCAAAGTATTACTATATTCATTCCGATGGAACCGAATTATTTAAGGAGAATACTACACTCAATAATAAGGGCGACCGATTCTACCATAGTGTTTATATTCAAAGCTCGCTTTTTGATCATTTTGACTTTAGAGACATTGGCTTGAAGCAGCAAACTATGGGTGGACTATCCCATAGAAAATCACCAGAATTTGAGTTCATTATCAGTGTTGTCAATGCGCATCTTTACGATATCCGTCGTCCCTTTATCAAAGAAAACGCATCGAAAGTTATTGATTCCTTAGAAATTGAAAGTGCGTTCCCATCATATAATCCCAAAAACATCCTTGATCAGTACAAAAAAACTCATCTGAGTGAAATGATATCCGCTCTATACATAGCAGAACCGAAGCTTTTCTCTGGCTCACTCAATAAAGAGCAGAAAAAAACTTTTGTTCGACTTCTTGACTTAATTATGACAAGTGGTGAGATCGACTCTCTTTTCCATATCTTTGATGAAATTCTTGATATGACGGAGGAAGAACGTGAAGATCTCTCCGATATTCTAAAGTACACTCATCTATCAAATATAACAAAAACAATTAAACTTATTCGAGATCGCTACCAAGCCGTTTCTGATCTTAAGCAACTGGTTTTCAACCCTGATCTTCACGCCAACGAAGTTACTCATTTGCAAAAAATGATTGAACAGCACTATTGGCTTTTTGGAGAACAATATAGTCTTGTAACTGCCGCAGAACCGAACTTTGAAGAAGCACTTAGACGGTATCTCCGATTCCTTCACGAGGAATACGAAGATGCCACCGTTGATCATCCCGATAAATTAAAACAAATGGATATTTTTGCTGTTCGTCAAGACATTGCAAACAACAAGTATCACAACATTGTAATCGAACTTAAACATCCCAATATTGCACTTGGTGAAACGCAACTGAGTCAAGTCAAGAAATATATGCGCACAATTATGAGCATCCCTGATTTTAACGCATCCAACATGTCTTGGGAGTTTTATTTAGTAGGTACAAGATTCTCATCTAACCGCTTTATCGAAGGTGAACTGAATACCAACAAGGCGCATGGCGAACCTCACTTAGTACTCTGTAAATCCTAAATC